>DKLE01000279.1:0-442 GCA_002455605.1 Firmicutes bacterium UBA6648 | reverse complement strand
GATATCATGAAAAGCATCAAAATCAGTGAAAATTCTGAGGCCTATATGATCGATAAAAACGGTTATACGATTGCTGCCACAGAGGCAGAGGCCATAAAGAACAATGAAAACATAGAAGAACAAGCGAAAAAAGATACAAGCCTGAAGCAGCTGGCGGAATTGCATGTAAAAATGAAGTCCGGTGAAAGAGGGTTTGATACATACAAAATTGAAGGCGTAAAAAAGTTCATTGCTTATGAACCCGTGGAAAACTCAAATAGCTGGAGTATAGGTGTATCCGCTCCGGTTAAAGATTTTACACAAGCAAATACCCAGTCTATTTTCGTTACATTGGTAATATTAATTGCTTCAGTTATTGCGTCGGTTGTGATAGCAGTAAAGATAGCTAATAAAATTTCAAATCCTATCAAGCTGTGTACAGAACGAATCATACAGCTGGCTG
>DKLE01000276.1 GCA_002455605.1 Firmicutes bacterium UBA6648 | reverse complement strand
ACTCCTCGTATAATAGTTTTTGCAAGGAAATATTTATAATAATTATTAGGATAATAGCCTTGCAATCTATTGTCCTTTTTTATTGTTTCTTTGCTTTACCAATAACAATGCTTTTGGTTAAATAAATGGTAGAAACCATTAAGGGAAGTTCAGTCACTCCGTGTTTAACCGTAGGGTTTATTCTATTAAAGTCAGTTCCCCTTGTCTGTGTGTTTTCTTCTAACCGCTAGCTGTTTTCTCCTGAATAGGTGTCCCTTGTTGCAGGAAGGGATTGTGCATGCACCACAGGAGCTTATTCATATCTGCGAGGATGTCGCTGCCACAGTCCCAAGGGCATTGTTTTATTGGTTTCTTAATTCTAAAAGAAAGTGAGGTGATATTTATGACGAACACTCTCTTCGTAGGTATCGATGTAAGTAAAAGGAACAATGTCGTTCGTTTCACAGATTCTGATGGTGAAACCCTGACTTTATTTTCTGTTCCCAATAATCAGGATGGTGCTAATACTATTCTTGAAAAACTCCATGACACACTACTTAACTCCGATTTCATTGCCATTTCTATTGGCATGGAATCCACCTCTATTTATGCAGATCATCTTGCTGCTTTTCTTCGCAATGATGACTTTCTTAAAAAGTGGAGTATCAAAGTTTTTGTCTTGAATGCTAAGCAAGTCAAAGCTTTTAAAGAAGCATATCCTGAATTACCTAAAAATGACAACATCGATACACTTATCATCGCCGATTATCTACGCTTTGGACGTATATCCAAGGAAGTGAATCTCGATGAAAAATATATTGCTCTCCGAAATCTAACCAGAGCAAGATTTCAAGCTGCACAAAATCTAAGTCGTGAGAAAACAAGATTTCTAGATACTTTGTTCTATAAGTTTTCTTCGCTTGATTCATCTAAGGTATTTTCAAATACCTTTGGTGCTACCTCCATTGCTGTAATATCAGACTTTTTTTCTGTTGACGACATTAATTCTATGACATTAGAAGAATTGGCTGATTTTTTAATGGATAAAGGTAAAAACAAATTTGATGACCCAGAACGTATTGCAAGGGAATTACAGGCAGCCGCCCGAAGTTCTTATCGCTTATCTAAATCTGTAAATGATTCTGTAAATCAGTTACTAGCAGTACGCCTTGTTGGCATTCGGTCATTACAGCAACAGCAAAAGGACTTAGACAAAGCAATTGAATCTTATATGCAATTGTTTCCAGCTGTACTAAACAGCATTCCTGGCTTTGGTCCTGTTTACAGTGCTGGCATATTAGCTGAAATTGCTGATATACACCGTTTTAAAGACCATGCTGCATTAGCTAAGTACGCAGGTATTTCTTGGTCTCGTTACCAATCTGGGGATTATGAAGCCGCAAGCACAAGACTGATTCTTTCGGGCAACAAATACTTAAAGTATTATTTCTTGGAAGCTACGAATAAGGTACGCATGCACGATGCCGAATTAAAACGCTATTATCAATCCAAGTTTAAAGAAGTACCGAAACATCAGCACAAACGTGCTCTCGCATTAACTGCAAGAAAGTTAGTTCGGTTAGTTTACTCTCTGCTGAGTAACAACCAACTTTATATACCGCCGACTCGTAAATAGTCGGTTCCCTTAATGCCTCAAAAAACTTGCAGATTCCTTGAGGCTTATTAAAGTGCGTCTTTTTTTGAAATATATATCCTATTTCTTTGAAAATCTACTTAATCGATACTTGACATATTACCGCTAGACTTTACCTAATATGAATTTTTACAACTGCATTTGTTCCCAGAAGCAGACCATCATGATCTTGATTTTCTTCAAAAACAATCTTTACAGGTACTCGCTGCACCACTTTCGTAAAGGTTCCGCTGGTTGAACCGGACAACAGGGAAAAAGCGGAATTGGAAGCTTTTCCTATGGTTTGGATTTCACCGTACATTTTTTCCCCTTTAAATTCATCCACTGTAATTTCTACCTTTTGACCCACTTTCAATTTTGATAGGTCCGTTTCTTCGATATTAGCATTTATGTACAGCTTCGCCGGATCCACCATCATAATCAGGGTCTGCCCGGTGGATACCAACTCCCCCGGAGTAGCCTGCTTCTTCAGCACAAAGCCGGAAATAGGTGCCCGTATAACAGACTGTTCTAAATTGACATCAGATAAGCTTCCCATTTCCTGTCGGCCGATAATCTGGTCTCTTTCTAAAGATTGTCCTTCTTCTACATCCAGTTCTAATAATTTCCCTGTCATCTGGGGAGAAACCTTAACAATGTCCCCCGCTACCTTTGCATCTTCCGTTTTTACGTAAAAGCTTCCGTTATACCAATAATATGCTCCAATCATGACAAGCACGAACAGCATTACAGCTGATATGGACAGCATCAGTACTTTTCTTTTTGATTCCATTTTTACCACCTGCCTTATTTCTTTAATGCAATTTCTGCAAACATGCCAACTTTGACAGCCGGTTCATTCTCCAGCATATTGACTCTAACCAGTATGTTTTTATTTTGGGCATCTACTATGGAATCAACCAAAGCGATTTCTCCGTTAAAAAGCTGATCCGGAATTTCAGAAATCCGAATGATTACTTTCTGTCCTTGCTGAACCTGTCCCGAAAGTCTGGCAGGCAAATAAGCATTGATATAAGTTTCCTCCGGATTAACTATGCTCATTAAAGTAGAACCTGCCGCCGCCATTTCACCCACGTTTATGCTTTTAGCCGTAACCGTTCCTGAGATCGGTGCTGTAATAATTCCATTTGAAGAATTTACCTGAATCAGCTCTAATCCTGATTGTGCCTGATTCAGCTGTGCTGTGGCCGTGTTCAGCTGTTTTTCTGCTGATTCCAGAGCTTCTTTTGATACTGCTCCGGATTCGTACAATTGCAAAGTTCTGTTATAGCTATTCTCAGCATTATTTAGATTTACATTTGCAATGTCAATGGTTGATTGTGCCTGATTCACTTGTGCCGGCACTTCTTTCATATCGATTCGCCCCAATATGGCTCCTTTCTTGACTACAGAGCCCACATCTACGTTCAGCTCCTGGATTTTGCCAGAGGCTTTGACGGAAATATCTGCACTTTCTATAGCCTCTACTTTTCCTGCCATAATAAATGCCGGACGCTGTGATTCTTGATTAGCATAGACTTCCTGACTGCTGATAGGAGAACTGCCCTTTGTCAAATGAAAGCCTATAACAAACAATACAATGGCAAACGCAACACCAATTATACTGATTAAAACTATTTTTTTCTTATTTTTCATCATCATTAACACCTTCCTCTTTATGACCTTCCTTTGTGAGATATAAGTTCGCATACGAACTGTTCTCATAAATACTAAAGCAGTTTATGGAAAATGTCAATTGTAAATTCATCGAAATCTTATCAATAAAAAACCACACCGATAAATCCACTTCATCGGTGTGGCTGTAATTTCTGCGGCTATTCTATTATTGCAGCTCTGCAAAACGCTTGAGCATAGCTGCCACTTCCCCACGGGTCGCTGCCGTATTTGGGGAAAGCTTGGTACCATTGACGGTTCCCGTTATGATGCCGTTGCTGCAAGCCCAGTCAAAGCCCTCTCGAAGCTCTGGTGAAATGGCAAAAACATCAGCATATTCATAAATCCCCGGATATTTTCCTTTTTCTACATCCATTTCTTTGTATTTGGCATATTTCCAAAGCATATCTGCCAGCTGTTCTCGAGTGATAGGCTCATTCGGTGCAATTTTCTTATTGGTATTTACAGAAATAATTCCGTTTGATAAGGCCCATTTCATGGCAGATTTATACCAGTCTGCCTGCACATCCTCCGGCAGTTCATACCCTGAAGGAGCCTCCGGTGTGTCCGCCATTTTATAGAGCGTATAAACCATCATTGCCCTGGTCATTGGAGCCTTCGGCTGAAAGGTGCTGCTTCCTGTACCGTTCATTATTCCCTTTTCATAGACATACATAACGTAGTCAAAATACCATGTATTGACCGGGACATCTGCAAAGAGGGAAGCCGCTTTATTTGCTTCCATACTTAAGGTATTCGTAAAAAAGTTTGGCAGCAGATTCGTGGCAAATCTCACCATTCCCGTATCCTTATCGTAGGTGCAGGGCATTTTCTGGAGCTTACCCGCCTGATCCAGATAATACAGATCAAAAGAATAAGTCAATTCTCCTTGAGAAGGGGTATAAGGCATATTGATTGTCATAGAATCCTTAAAGCCTTTTAAGGTAATATCACTTAATTTCACACCTATATCAAATCGAATTTCATAGGTTCTAAAAAACGGAGCCGAATAATTATCCAGATTAATTTTTCCGATAATACCGCATTCCCCTCCAAGACCTTTAAAATATCTACAATCCGTGAGATTATCAATGATGTCATTCACTGTTACGTTATATTCTGAGGTTTTTAACATATTTTTCAAATCCGTATTAATGGTTTTTACTTGTTCATCACTTTGATAAAAGTTACTGGTAGACCATCCCTTTGAGGTTAAATAGTCATTAAACAGGGTTTTTCCTCCGCCTCTGATATAGCTTATATCTTTTTCATAAGAAAAAATCAGTCCCTTTAAAAAAGCAATATCCGCTTTATCGCTGCTGTTATCTCTGCTGTGTAAATATAAATATCGTGAAATACCATTACACAAGGCCAAACCAATGGAATTGCCCACAGTTCCCCAGCTGCTGTATGCCAGCAGCATACTCATTTCGCACTCCCGAATCATTCGGTATTCCAAATTGCCCCCATAAGCACTGGGAGCTGAATTGATGACTATAGTGGGAATTCCCTTGGAAATATTACTGTTTATGTAATCGATCATTTTGCTGATATATTTGGAATTCAGAATGGCTGTAGAAGGCGAAGTCAATACGACAATTTCCATATCCGCTTTGTCCTTCTCCACCAGGTTCACTCCGATGCTTTTCAAATGATTTTCAACATTTTCTTTGACCGTTTCCATATCGTATACAGAACCGGAGCCGGAGCTTTCCGTATTTCCGAAATAGATGGCAGCAGCATTAACATTGTACCCATAATAATCAATCATCAAATTGAGTACGGCCATCATTCCCAATTCATCCGCTCCGGAATAGATCAGCCCCCGATCTCCCAATTTCTTCTTGATAAAGTTTACTTCATTGGTTTGTATGGTATTCTGAGGGTTAGAGTCATCTATCCCGATAAAATATTTCATATTTCCTGCCGAATCCATGGACAATATGTAATCGATTAAACTTAATTTTCTTTCACGAGTTTTCAGTGAATTTTTTACTTCTTTAGCATACTTGGAATCATAGGTAATTCTTCTGCCTTTTTCGTCTTTCGTGTAATCCGATATAATATTTTTTACTGTTAAATCTTTACTACCGATAACATATCTTGGATTTAAATTGTACTGCCTCAAATAATTATACGTTTCCAGGGTGGCACCTTGGTATCCTACCGTACAGGAAGCCAGCCGGGTTACGGTATCTACAATATATATATGATTGCTTTGTGAAAGTTCCACAAGCTTATTGATTATTTTATACTCGTCATAATATTGACTGTTATAAAGAGTCCGCGAATTGACTAAACCCCCTGAAAGAAGCTGATCCAAAGAGATCACAAAGTAATCCGTCTTTTTATCCATCTCCACTAGCCATTCCAGCAGCTTTTCACTGTCTCCATAAGCGGTCCCATTGGAGTTAAGCGGCTGCCCATCCAGCCTCGTAGCGTATAAATCCTCATTCGGCATCATCACCTGAAAACCTGCCGACTCTGCCTCATAAATCACCCTGTCTACATTTACCGGACGGTTGTCCAAGGGCACATATGCCAAAATCGGTTCTGTTTCAGCCTTTGTTTCCTTTGAAATGTTTGTTTCCGCCCATGCGCTTATAGCAGCTCCCTGCCCCATTGTCAGCAACATGGTTATGCAAAGCAGGAGGCTTAAAACTCTTTTCTTCATTTTCCCTATCCCTTCTGTCAAAAACTTAATTTATTAAATAATTTTGCTATATTACTTTACTATAATATGGACTAAAAATCAATAGTTGGCAATCATCGGCATGCAAGTTGATTCACATACAAACATTCAAACGGAACATACTAAAGAATAAAATAGATAAAATTCAGAGGTGTTTATTATGAATATAAAATTTGACGAAATATACTACGAACCCAGTGTACTCAACTATCCGCTGGGACAAAAGCTGCATAGCAAATATGCGAATCTTTCTTGGATTCCAATAGACAATCACAATAACATACCTCAGTTTCGTCAGGCATCCAATACAGAATTTACCAAACTAAAGCAGCACCTAATTCTAGGAATACGTAAAACACACAAATATACGGATAATCATAAGGTATCCGATTATCTGGTGCCCTACACCTCATCCGGCTGCAGTGCTATGTGTTTATACTGCTATTTAGTATGCAACTATAATAAATGTTCTTATTTAAGACTCTTTGTTAACAGAGAACAAATGCTGGAAAAGATAATCAAAGTATCCCATCGCACCCAAAACTCATTAACTTTTGAAATCGGAAGCAACAGTGATTTGGTCCTTGAAAACACTATTACCGATAATTTACCTTGGACGATTGAGCAATTTGCCCAAAAAGGGAAAGGCCATTTGACCTTTCCCACTAAATTTGATATGATAACGCCCCTACTTCCTCTGGAGCATCAAAAGAAAACCATATTCCGGATGAGCGTCAATCCAGCGGAGATTATTCGTAAAGTAGAGCTGGGGACCTCTCCTTTGGATGCCCGTATAAATGCGGTAAACGCCATGTGTGATGCGGAATACCCCATAGGGCTTTTAATTGCTCCTATTATTCTAGTCCCCAATTGGAAACAATTATACTCAGAGCTCATCGATCAACTTGCCGATACCCTGAGTGAAAAAGTGAAAAAAACAGCATTTATAGAAATGATATTTATGACCTACAGCTTCGTGCAAAATGCTATTAATACAGAAGCTTTTCCCGGGGCTTTGACTCTTTACGATAAAGCCACGATGACCGGGCGAGGCCGGGGTAAATACTGCTATCGCAATCCTCTCCGGGAAGAGGCCGAAGGATTTTTACGGCAACAGCTAAGTAAAAAGCTGCAAATGCCGATTCTTTATGTG
>DKLE01000054.1:15351-23539 GCA_002455605.1 Firmicutes bacterium UBA6648 | reverse complement strand
TATTGCATATGATAAACTAATCGAATGCGGAGGGAATCTTGCCACAGCTAAGGAAAAGGGACTAATTCGGTCAGAAGGAAAAGAATATGAGGTAAAGGATGGGGACGTCATCCACTTCCTGTTTAATGTGTAAGATAAAAATAGCCTTGAAATTTCAGCATATGCATTGATTTTTCAAGGCTTTTACTTTGCTAGAAGGGTAGGAGATTAAAAGCTATGATTATTATTGAAGATAAAAAGACTATTTGTTTATATACTGGGTCCAATCGGACTAAATTGGTCTTATGTAAACAGCTGCAGGAGATTTTAGGCAATAATACTCATATTCTTTCTTATGCTATTGATGAAGAAACTCCTCGGCATGAGGATACTGATTTGACTATATTATCCAGCAGCAGCGTAGAGGAAGAGTTAATAGAATGTGGTTTTCTGAATCCGGATATGACGTATTTTGTATGCGGCAGAAGGATTAATTTTGATAATATTGAAAGTATACTGCGAATACCCAAGGGGGAAGTGGCCTTATTTGTCAATGATACTAAGGATACAACGATGCTGTGCATACAGAATTTAAAAGATATCGGAATTGATCATATTGATTGCCAGCCTTTTTATCCGGGTTGTGAAGCGGCAGGAGACTATAATTATGCTATAACGGCAGGGGAAATGTGGCTGGTTCCTGAAAACATTAACAATAAATTCGATTTAGGCCCCCGGCATATCGATATACCATCTCTGCTAAAGATTGTGGATCTTTTGGACATTAAAGAGTTTGATGTGGGAACCATTATAAAACCATACACCGATAAAATTATTGATATTTCAAAAAAGATGGTGGTAATAAATACAGAGGCTGAGGGAATACGTCATCTTTTGAAAGAAAAATTGGAGAGCAAAGGGTATACCGCCCTTTACACTTTTGAAAGTATAAAAGGGAACAGTCCCAATTTGTTGGAAGTAAAGCATAAAGCCCAAAGATTGGCTAATACCGATTTGACTATTTTAATTGAAGGAGAGAGCGGAACGGGTAAGGAGCTGTTTGCGTCAGCAATACACAACGCCTCTAAAAGGAAGAACGGACCCTATTTAGCTGTTAACTTCAGTGCACTGCCTGAGGAATTGGTTGAAAGTGAATTGTTCGGGTATGAAGAAGGAGCTTTTACAGGAGCAAAAAAAGGAGGAAAAACAGGACTGTTTGAGCAAGCTGACGGAGGAACAATATTTTTAGATGAAATCGGAGATATTTCACCCAGAATGCAGACTAAATTGCTTCGAGTGCTGCAGGAAAAAGAAATTATGCCGGTGGGCGGGGGAAGTATTAAGAAGGTGGACATCAGGGTGATAGCCGCTACCAATAAAAATTTAAAGTTCATGGTCAATCAGGGTACTTTCCGAGATGACTTATATTACAGATTGAAAATCGGATATGTGAATGTACCCTCTTTAAGAGAGAGAAAAGAAGATATAAAGTGCTTGATGAGCTATTTTGTGCAAAAAGAGGAAGAGACGAAGGTAAGCATTGACAAAGAAGTATATGATAAATTTTTAAAATATGACTGGCGGGGAAATGTGAGAGAGCTGAAAAATACCATTAAGTATATGATGGCTATCAGAGAAAATCCTTGCAGAATTACTGCAATAGATCTTCCGGATATTCATTTTTTTGAAGAGATATCATCAGAAAAAGAGGAAGAATCCAGATTAGATTATCATTTGGAAGTAATATTACAGGCGATATCTGAAATCAATAAAAAAGGATTGAATGCAGGAAGAAAGATTGTAACAGAATTGTTAAATCAACGAGACATTCAATTAACAGAAAATCAAGTGAGAAAAAGAATTGATACGTTATGCCAAAAAGGATTTGTGGAAGTGAGCAAAGGGAAAATGGGTACAACATTAACGGATAAAGGAAGAAGATACATGAATAAGAATGGTATGGAGAGTGAACAGTCTGAAATCAAAGTAAACAATAATCACCAACAATAACCATGAATCACACTTGATTCACCAATTAAAGACGAAATAGCCTGGATTATTAGATAATTCAGGCTATTTTTATGAAAAAAGGCAGTTAGGAAGCAATAAAAATATGGCACGAATTTTGCTTAATATAATTAGGTCAGAATATGCATTAACATTCTGGTGGAAGAATTTTTTGAGGAGGAAAACAATATGAAAGGTAAGGAAAAGCTTAACAGCTTGAATAAGGGCTTTAAAGTCCCAGATACCTATGTAATTATTTTTTTTGTAGTATTATTAGCCGCACTGCTAACGTATGTGGTTCCACAAGGTTTTTATGAAACAGAGGACATCACTTATGTAGTAGATGGTGTTGAGAAGACACGAACAGTCATTAAGGAAAACAGTTTCCAATATGTTCTCGATGACCAAGGGAATCCGGTGAAAAGCGGAGTACCTGTTTTCGCTACAGAGGATTTCGGAGGGAAAACTGGTTTTGTTAATTACATTTTTGAAGGTCTCACTTCCGGAGACAAATGGGGTTCTGCTGTTGGTGTAGTTGCCTTTATATTGGTTATCGGAGGAGCTTTTGGCATTATACTTAGAACCGGTGCAGTAGAAGCCGGAATATTAAATATGATCAAAAAAACAAACGGCAGGGAAAAAATATTAATTCCTATTTTGTTTGTTCTATTTTCCTTAGGCGGAGCTGTATTTGGAATGGGAGAAGAGGCTCTTCCTTTTGCTATGATTCTGATCCCGTTGGTAATTGCCATGGGATATGATGCTATAGTTGGTATCCTGATTACTTATGTTGCCACTCAGATTGGATTTGGTTCTTCTTGGATGAACCCTTTTTCTGTAGCTATTGCACAGGGGATTGCAGGGGTGCCTGTTTTTTCAGGGGCTACTTTTAGAATCGTTACTTGGGTAATTTTTACTACTGCAGGAATGATAATGACAATGATGTATGGAGCTAAAATAAAGAAGGATCCATTAAAGTCCATTTCTTACGAGAGTGACGAATATTTCAGAAAAGATCTTAAGGAACAATCGGAGATTAATGTAAAATTTGGTTTGGGGCATATACTTGTCATATTAACTGTTGTGTTAGGCATGGTCTGGGTAATCTGGGGGGTTATGACAAAAGGCTACTACATTCCGGAATTGGCTTCTCAGTTCCTTGTAATCGGGCTTGTATCCGGAGCTATCGGTGTTATTTTTAAGTTAAATGATATGACTGTGGATGATATGTCCTCAGCATTTAAGCAGGGTGTGGGAGATCTAGTGGGTGCAGCGATGGTTGTCGGTATGGCTCAGGGAATTATGCTTGTGCTGGGTGGCTCTGATCCAACCTCAGGAACGGTACTCAACACCATTTTAAACGGCATCAGCGGTGCATTTGTAGGATTAAATTCCACTGTTGCCGCAGTTTTCATGTATTTGTTCCAGACTATTTTCAACTTTTTCGTTGTATCAGGATCCGGTCAGGCAGCGCTGACAATGCCGATTATGGCACCGCTTGCCGATTTGCTGGGAGTTTCCAGACAGACTGCAATATTGGCATTCCAATTTGGTGACGGTTTCTCAAACATGATCGTACCCACATCCGGATGTCTGATGGGTATGTTGGCAATTGCCCGAGTAGAATATACAAAGTGGATTAAATTTGCAATCAAATTCTTTTTAGTATTATTCGCTATTTCTATAGCTGTAATGATTGTTGCATCAACAATAGGTTATAATTAGGCCGAAAAGGAGTTGTCACTATGATCAGACTAATAAAAAATGCTGAAGTTTTTATGCCGGAAGCAATGGGAAAAAAGGATGTTCTTTTTGCAGGCAGTAAAATTTGTCAGATAGCGGATGAGATAACTATTGAAGGTGATGTTCGCTTAGAAGTAATAGATGGCCAGGGAAAATATCTTTTCCCTGGATTTATCGACAATCATGTTCATATAACAGGTGGAGGTGGTGAAGGGGGCTTTTGCACGAGAACACCGGAAATAGGTCTGACTGATATTATTGATGGCGGGATAACCACTATAATCGGTACATTAGGTACCGATGGTTTTGGCAGAAGCATGTCCAACTTATTGGGCAAAGCAAGCGCTCTTGAAGAAGAAGGCATTACGGTTTTTGCCAATACAGGCTCCTATCAAATACCGGTAAGGACTTTTACAGACAGTATATCCAATGATATCATGTTCATTGAAAGAATTGTAGGGGTGGGTGAGATTGCCGTTTCGGATCACCGGTCCTCTTGTCCCGCGGTAGCAGATCTGGAAAAAATTGTTTCTGAGGTAAGGGTTGCCGCCATGCTTTCGGGGAAAATAGGAATTGTAAATGTTCATATCGGAGATGAGCCTGAAATATTGGAAAAGATTAAACAGATTGCTTCAAAATGCAAGGCCTATAAGAAACATTTTCATCCCACTCACATGAACCGAAGTCCTGAAGTGTTTGAGGATGGATTGAGCTATTTGAAAATGGGTGGGTCTATCGACTTTACTACAAGTACTACTCCTTTATTTTTGGAAGAAGGGGAAGTGGCTTGTGCAGATGGCGTTTTACGCATATTGGATGAAAAGCTGGATGTAACAAAGGTTACCTTATCATCTGACGGTCAGGGTTCCTTACCGGTGTTTGACAAAGAGGGAAATGTCATAGGTATAGAGATCGGACGGGTAACCTCTTTGTATGGAGCGGTTAAAGAATGCATAGAAAAAAATGTGCCGATTGATATTGCTATCAGCCTGATTACTTCTAATCCTGCGGCGATATATGGGCTAAAAAGAAAAGGTTGTATTAAAGAAGGATACGATGCCGATATGGTACTAGTGGACAAAGATACATTAGCAATAGATACGGTTATAGCAATGGGAGAAATCCTAAAAAAACAAGGGAAAAATCTGAAGAAGGGAGCTTTTGAATAAGCTCCTTGTTTTATTTTTGAATTTATGTGATACTATAGTTGATAAAATGTGAAGGCGTCGATTAGCCTGTTATGAATAAGGGAGGATAAAATGGGAAAAATTCAACACTTAAATAAATATTTTGATCATACATTATTGAAAGCAGAAGCTACAGAGGCAGATATAAAAAAGCTTTGTGCAGAAGCAAAAGAATATGATTTCTATTCCGTATGTGTAAATGGCTGCTATGTACCTTTGGCAGTGGAAGAATTAAAAGGAACTGATGTGAAAGTAGCGGCAGTAGTAGGATTTCCTCTGGGGGCAATGAGTACGGAGGCAAAGGCCTTTGAGACAGACTGGGCCTGCGGCGTGGGTGCAGATGAAGTGGATATGGTACTGAATGTGGGGGCTTTAAAAGAAGGAAAATATGAATATGTAAGAGATGATATTTGTACAGTGGTTGCTATGGCGTACGAAAATGATGCAATCGTCAAGGTTATATTAGAAACCTGCCTTCTGACCGATGAGGAAATTGTTAAAGCTTGTCAGCTGTCTCTAGAGGCAGGTGCAGAATTTGTCAAGACTTCCACTGGATTTTCAACAGGCGGGGCTACCGAGCATCATGTGTCCCTGATGAGAAAAACTGTAGAAGAGAAGGCGAAAGTAAAAGCTTCCGGCGGTATTCGGGATTTAGAAAATACCTTGAAGATGATTGAAGCCGGAGCGGATAGAATCGGTGCCAGTGCATCTGTTGCTATAATGAAGGCTTATCAGCAAAAATAATTGGCCTCATAATTATACTAATATTTTCAAGTCTAAATTAAATAATTTAAATTGCGCTCCGAGGAATTCAACAGTATAATACATTAGTGTATGTAACAAAGGCAGTTTATACATAAAAGGCCTATTAAAGCTATAGAAATTGTAAGAAAAGGAATGATTAAAAAGATGTTAGACCAATTTTCGAGAACTCAATTGCTTATAGGGCAGGAGGGCATGAATAAATTAAAACAGGCTAAAGTAGCTGTTTTTGGAATTGGAGGAGTAGGAGGATATGCTGTAGAAGCATTGGTAAGAAGCGGAGTTGGCGAATTTGATTTAGTCGACGATGATAAGGTTTGTCTTACCAACCTGAATCGGCAGATTATTGCCACAAGAAAAACAGTGGGTCAATATAAAGTTGATGTGATGAGGGAAAGAATACTGGATATCAATCCCGATGTAAAGGTTACCGTACGCAAATGCTTTTACCTCCCGGAGACTTCAGGAGAGTTTGACTTTTCCCAATATTCCTATGTGATAGACGCCATCGATACGGTTACTGCTAAAATTGATATCATTATGAAAGCAAAGGAAGCCGGAGTTCCGGTAATAAGCTGTATGGGAGCCGGTAATAAGCTGGATCCTACCCAGCTAAAGGTTGGTGATATTCATAAAACTTCTATGTGTCCGTTAGCTAAAGTTATGAGACACGAACTGAAAAAGCGAAATGTAAAGCATTTGAAGGTAGTGTATTCAACAGAAAAGCCGAAGAGGCCCATGGAGGATATGTCAATCAGCTGCAGGGAGCACTGTATATGCCCTCCCGGGGCACAGCATAAATGTACGGAAAAAAGAGATATACCCGGAAGCATATCCTTTGTCCCTTCCGTAGCAGGATTGATGATTGCAGGAGAAGTAATCAGAGATCTGGCAGATATAAAAGAGAATAAAGAATAGAGAAAGAATCGCTCAGCCGGTTATAAGTTATCCTTATAACCGGCTGAAGTTTTTTCATATTAACACTTTATCAACAGACTTGTTATAATAAAGCTATCAAATGAGCAAATCAGACGGAAACAAAAATGGTAAAAGAAAATAGGACGAAATGACGAAGGATTAAAGTTACCATTTCAATAAAACTCGAAATGGTACGTTTGAATTAAACAACAATTGGGAGGTAGAATCATGAGCAAAAAAACAAGATCGGAGAGAAATTTTAAATTTGAGACATTACAGCTTCATGTAGGACAGGAAAGCCCTGATCCGGTAACAGATGCAAGAGCGGTTCCTATTTATCAGACATCTTCCTATGTTTTCCATAACAGTGAACATGCAGCGGCAAGATTTGGGCTGAGAGATGCAGGAAATATTTATGGAAGACTGACTAACCCTACAGAGGATGTTTTTGAGCAGAGAATAGCAGCCTTAGAAGGAGGAGTTGCAGCACTAGCAGTGGCATCCGGTGCCGCAGCAGTTACATATGCCATTGAAAATATTGCACAGCATGGGGATCATGTTGTGGCAGCCAAGAATATATATGGAGGTACTTTCAATTTTCTGGAACATACGATTAAACAATATGGAGTGGACACCACTTTTGTTGATCCATATAACTATGAGGAAATTGATGCAGCCATTAAAGAGAATACAAAGCTGGTATTTATCGAGACCCTTGGAAATCCCCATTCAGATGTAGTGGATATAGAGAAAATAGCAGGTATTGCGCATGCACACAAAATTCCCTTAATCGTTGACAATACCTTTGCAACACCATATTTAGTAAGGCCTATTGAATATGGAGCGGATATTGTAGTGCACTCGGCCACTAAATTTATAGGCGGACATGGAACAACCATCGGTGGAGTGATTGTAGACAGCGGTAATTTTGATTGGGAAGACTCAGGAAAATTCAAGAGCCTTACTGAGCCGAATCCAAGCTATCATGGCATCAGCTTTACAAAAGCAGTAGGAGCAGCTGCATATGTGACTAAAATCCGGGCAATCCTGCTGCGTGATACCGGAGCAACTTTATCTCCGTTCCATGGGTTTTTATTCTTGCAGGGACTTGAAACCTTGTCTCTTCGGGTAGAACGGCATGTTGAAAACGCGTTAAAGGTAGTAAAATATTTAAAAGATCATCCACAGGTGGAGGCGGTTCATCATCCCGCCGTATCGGAGGATGCAGAACAACAACAGCTGTATGCAAAATATTTGCCCAATGGCGGAGGTTCTATTTTCACATTCGAAATTAAAGGGGATGCACAGAAAGCTAAAGAATTCATTGATCAGCTGGAATTGTTCTCCCTGCTGGCAAATGTGGCAGATGTGAAGTCGCTGGTTATTCATCCGGCGTCAACTACACACTCACAGATGACCGAGAAAGAATTACTTGGTTCAGGAATCAAACCGAATACCATCCGATTGTCTGTGGGTACAGAAAATATTGCTGACATTATTGAGGATTTGGAGGAGGCTTTTAAGGCAGTTCGGTAAGAAGCATGAAATGGCGATAACTATTATATTTGATAATTCGGCAGCTGCCGTAGGGT
>DKLE01000054.1:13238-15222 GCA_002455605.1 Firmicutes bacterium UBA6648 | reverse complement strand
GGGTGTACGGCAGCTGTTTTTGATGAACCAAAACAACGTAATCTTGCTGCAAAGAAAAATTAATGATTATACTTTTGGATGAAATGTGATATTATAATTATTTAATTGATAGATATTATACATTTCATTAAAGCAAAGAGGAATCATATGACTTTACAACAGCTACGCTACGCAGTAAGCATTGCTAACAATAAATCCATGAATAAAGCAGCGGAAGAGCTGTTTATAACACAGCCCAGCTTGTCCAGTGCCATAAGGGAACTGGAAAGTGAGATAGGAATTGAGCTTTTTGTACGTTCCAATAGGGGAATTGTAATCACTCCGGAGGGAGAAGAGTTTCTGGGATATGCCAGGCAAATGATGGAGTATTATAAGCTAATTGAAGAAAGATATATAGAGAATAAAAAAACAAAGAAAAAATTTAGTGTGTCCATGCAGCATTACACTTTTGCTGTTCAAGCATTTATAGAAATGAGTAAAGAGTTTGGCATGGATGATTATGAGTTTGCAGTACATGAAACAAAAACCTATGAAGTTATAGAAAATGTTAGAATTCAAAAGAGTGAGCTAGGGATTTTATATTTAAATGATTTTAATCAAAAAGTTTTGGAGAAAATTTTTAATGATAACGAATTAGACTTTGTGGAATTGTTTCAATGCAATATTTATGTGTATATTTGGAAGGAAAATCCTTTGGCAGAAAAGGCAGTAATTGATTTTAATGATTTGAAGGATTATCCTTGCCTGTCCTTTGAACAGGGTGTGAACAATTCCTTTTATTTTGCTGAGGAAGTGTTCAGCACGTATGAATATAAGCAGATTATCAAAGCAAATGACAGGGCAACGATGCTTAATTTAATGGTTGGATTAAACGGTTACACGCTGTGCTCTGGAATCCTTTGTGAAGATTTGAATGGAGACGGATACAAAGCGGTGCCTTTAAATACAGGAGATAAAATGAAGATAGGCTATATAAAAAAGAAAAATATGCCTTTAAGCAGGATGGGAAAAAAATATATAGAAAAATTGAAAAAATATGAAGATAAAGTCTTATAAACTGGAACCAAATGATTTAGGAGGTAAGGATGAAAATTAAAGAAATTTATGAAAAGAAGCAGGTGTTATCATTTGAAATATTCCCTCCCAAAAGAGATAACGCCCTAAAGAATATAGATGAGACGTTGGAAGTTTTATGTTCACTGAATCCAGATTTTATTAGTGTTACCTTTGGAGCAGGAGGAAGCTCCAATAATAATCAGACCATAGAGCTGGCGAAGAAAATAAAAAATGACTATCACATAGAACCGTTGGTTCATTTAACTTGTCTTACATATGACAAAGACGAGATTGATAATTTTATTTATGAATTGAAGGAGAGCGGTATTGAGAACGTATTAGCCTTAAGAGGAGATAGGAACCCCGACATAAAAGAAAAGAAGGAATTTTTGTATGCATCTGATCTGACAAGTTATCTGAAGAGTAAATCAGAGCTATGTGTGGCAGGAGCATGCTATCCGGAATGCCATCCGGAGTCAACGGATCGAATCGGCGAATTGAAAAATTTAAAGAAAAAAGTGGAATCCGGTTCTGATTTTTTGATAACCCAACTGTTTTTAGAGAACAATTTATTTTACTCATTCTATGAAGATACCAGGATTGCCGGAATAAATCCGCCTATATCCGCGGGGATCATGCCGGTTATCAATAAATCACAGATTGAAAGGATGATTTCTTTGTGCGGAGCATCTCTTCCTGAAAAGTTCCGAAAAATTATCAATAAATATGAGCACAATAAAGAAGCTCTTTTTGACGCAGGGATGTCCTATGCTATAGGGCAGGTAATCGATTTGCTGGCCAATGAAGTAGATGGAATACATTTATATACCATGAATAATCCCAAAGTGGCCAAAAAGCTGTGTGATGGAATTAAATCCCTTATTTAAAATTAGGGTTTGCTGAATGCCATGACCATTCAGACAACAAA
>DKLE01000054.1:9729-13175 GCA_002455605.1 Firmicutes bacterium UBA6648 | reverse complement strand
TATTTGATAAGACTATCGCTCCCTTGTTTTTTGGTAATAAAATGTTAATTAGTATGCTCTTGTTAGAAGTTTATTACCAATTTGCCCGGTTGGCCCGGCATTTCATTTCATCTAGAATCCTCTGCAGCAGCTGGAACAGGAGGAATTTGTTCCAAATGCTATGGTATTTCCACAATTAGAATTGTCTGAAGCGGATTCAACGCTGTCTCTATTTCTGCCACAGCTGCAGCCTCTATTTCTGTTTCGGCTTCCGCTTCCGCTTCCACTTACAGTTCCGCAGCGACAATCTGGCCCATCTAGAGGTTCATCATCCTCTTCGCTTTCAACTTCACTTTCTGTTCCTTCACAAGGGAAGATAGCCTCGCATCCATTAATGCATAAAAGAGCACTCTTGATAACCTGAACATCTACAGTAGGCTCTGCTGCAATAGAAGCTTTTAATACCAGATTGAAAGAATCATCATCATCCGGCACTACACAGATGGTTGGGTTCAAAAGATTCATTATGCCGCCAAAACTAAAGAATAATCTTGGAGACATGCCTCCGGAAGCACAAGGAACACTGATTCTCGGAACGGCGATATTGCTAACAGGAATATTTGCGCCAAGAGGGAAGGTGCATCTTGTTGTGAAAGTAGCTCTGAAGCAGCAAGTTCTGCCCCCTGTATTTACGGTACCTTCAACAACGATTTCGGCATCGAAAACCCATGGTCCTGCGCAGGAAATTAAGAAAAATGCTTTGGTAGCAAGCCCGTTTTCTGCGCAAACAGGTTTAACAATATCTGTTAGGTTTGAATTGAATACTGCCTCATACGAATTGCCTGCATTAAATAATTCATCTACAGGTATCCCGTTAACGGTGACCTGATTTGGTGAAAGGCAATTCGGATTTTGGAGTCCGAAGTTTGTTACTTTAACAAAACTTCTGGCAATTTTAAATACTGCATTTTCATCTAGTTGGCAAGTATTTCCTACGTTGCAAACGCAATTGCAGTTACAACCAGAGTTGGAATTGCAGCCGCTTTGTGGTCTCTGTCCACAAGATGATCCGTGATGCTGACGGCAATTGCAGCCAAATATTTCATCGCAAAGATTATCTTCTAAATTGGATAGAGGAGAAAGAAGTAATTGTGTCTGGAATGTAGATGGTGCGGTTACCAGATTGAATACCAGCGGGCAAGCTACGCCTTGACCTTTTGAATATACTTTATCTACATATAGTAAATGGTTTCTGGATGCAGCAAATTCTAAATCATCAATATCTATGGAAGTTCCACAGATACTTCTTAGACCATTCGTACATCCCGGAAGACAAGAATGTGTTTTCATAATACGTTACCTCGCTACATATTTAGTTTAATAGCGAAGTTAAAAAACTTCGCTATGTATTGGGAATGTGGTCAATAGCGCAATTTACCATATTACAATATATGAAACCTTTGATGAAAGGTTCCCCGGGGAGGGAGTACTTTGGCTAAATTATTTATTTATTATAAATCTAATAGACGATATGTAGGAGAAATGAAGGGACAGGCATACAAGATATTGTTATGGGTTGAAAAAAATAATAAATGTTTTTTAAAATTTTATAAAGAAGTGGTTGTATGCGAACAATTTTTGTGTGTATTTTGTTGCCAAGTGGAGCGTTGTGGAGTATAGTGGAAGAAGCTATAAAATAGGGTGGAGAAGAATCTTTAAGTTTTAGGTAACAGGTGCGCATATGTTGATGGGAAAATATCAAAATTCAATAGATGCAAAAGGCAGAATGATAGTTCCTTCCAAGTACAGAGAGGAGCTGGGATGCCGCTGCATACTCACGAAAGGCATTGATAAGTGTCTATATATTTATCCGATGACTCAATGGGAAAAATTTATGACAAAATTGGCAACCCTTCCAACATCTGACCCTAATGCAAGAGCTTATGTTCGTCATTTTTATGCCAATGCGGTAGAATGTGATATAGACAAGCAAGGAAGAATGGGAATACCTCAAGAGCTTAGAGAATATGCAAATATAGAAAAAGAACTAGTAACTGTAGGGATATTAGACAAAATAGAAATATGGAGTAAAGCTGAATGGAAAGAAGCGGAAGCGGATATGGAATTGACTCCAAATGATTTTGCAGCAAAAATGGCTGAATATGGCATTTAAAGTAAGGAGGAAAAAAGCATGGAATTTAAACATGTATCCGTTCTGTACGATGAATGCATGGAGGGTCTGAAGATCAAACAGTCGGGGATTTATGCAGACGGCACCTTAGGAGGAGGCGGACATGCTTCCGGAATCTGTGGTTTGCTGAACTCAGAAGGAACCTTGATAGGGATTGACAAAGATCGGGATGCACTGAATGCCGCAGAAAAACGGCTGCAGGGATTTAACTGCAGGAAACAGTTCGTACAGGACAATTACTCAAACATTAAAGGAATATTGGATCAGATTGGTATTTCCGGGATTGACGGAGCACTGCTGGATCTGGGCGTTTCTTCTTTCCAGCTTGACAATTATGAGAGAGGCTTCTCCTATATGCAGAATGCCCCCCTGGATATGAGAATGAATGCAGAGGATTCTCTTACGGCTGAAGAGGTGGTAAACTCTTACACCGGAGAGCAATTAACAGGAATTATACGAAAATATGGTGAAGAAAAATGGGCTTCAAGGATCAGTGATTTTATAATAAAAGCCAGGAAAAATAAACCCATTGAAAACACAACAGAACTAGTAGATATTATTAAAGCGGCAATACCGGCAGCTGCCAGAAGAGATGGTCCTCATCCGGCTAAAAGAACATTTCAGGCCATAAGAATTGAAGTGAATGACGAATTGGGACATCTTGAAAAAGCCGTGGAGGATTTTTGCGATATATTGAATCCGGGAGGCAGATTGTGTATCATAACATTTCATTCCTTAGAAGACCGGATTGTTAAAGATTATTTTAACCGGAGACTAAATCCGTGTACATGCCCAAAGGAATTTCCTGTCTGTACTTGCGGAAAAGTTACAGATATGGTTAAGGTTACAGGAAAACCTATTGTTTCAACGAAAGAAGAACTGGAGGACAACCCCAGGGCCAGAAGCGCAAAGCTAAGAATCATTGAGAAAAAGAGGTAAGAAATTATGATGCCTGCTGAGAAGTGGTATGAATATCAAGATAATTATAAAAAGTATGGCTTTGATATGAAGCCTAAGAAAACAAAACCGGTAAAACAAAAGAAAAAAAACAGTGTAACGCCCAAGGATCGAGTTGCCATGATGTTTTTTACAATTGTTATAGGTGCTCTTTGCATATCGGTTATTATTACAACAGCTTATGCGGCAAGCGTTAAATATGAAATAAATAAAGTTATTAAAGATAATGCTGTAATTACCGGAGAGATTGAAAATTTAACCGTGCAGCTGAATCGGGCTAATAATATTCAAACAATAGAACGCAGGGCTGTTACGGAGC
>DKLE01000054.1:0-9570 GCA_002455605.1 Firmicutes bacterium UBA6648 | reverse complement strand
CTGTTACGGAGCTAGGTATGATGTATCCCAACCCAAATGAATTTATTTATGTAAAGCCAGCGGAAGAACCGATTAAAGATTTTGCATTACTTCTTAAAGAAGAAGCATATAATTAGCTGAAAATGGAATAATAATTTTGAAAATTAAATATAATAAATTGAAATCTTTTAACTGCATATTGAAAATAACCGGACAATTAAATTAACGAAAATTTTTTAGTCCGGTTTAGTTTTTTATATAAGTATATAAGGAAGGTATCATGAACAATCCAACACCAAATAGTGTAAAGAAAAGAATAATTATCGGATTTTTAGTGATCTGTTTGACAACCTTAGGGCTATCCGTTAGAGTAGGTTGGGTACAAATTGTTAATGGAGAAGAATATTCAAAAAAGGCCATTGAATCACAGACAAGAGATGTACCTATTCCTGCAAAAAGAGGAGTTATTTATGATCGAAACGGCAAAGAACTTGCGGTAAGCGCAGTTACTTTTTCCGTTTGGGCCAGGCCGGATAAGGTTCGAAACGGCAGCAAAAAATTCACATCAGAAGAAAATATTGATCGGACCGCTGAATATTTAGCAAGTCAGCTTCAGATGGAAAAGTCTCAAGTAAAAGATATAATAAGTCAGAACAAGGCTTTGGTTAAAGTAGCAAAGTATGTGGAAAAGAGTGTAGCAGACACGATCAGGCAGGAAGGGCTGCCGGGGATTGAAATCGCCGAAGACGTTAAACGTTACTATCCTTTAGGGCCGTTTGCGGCACAGGTACTGGGCAGTGTTACCGATGACAACAATGGCCTTGCAGGCCTGGAGCTTAAGTATAATCAATATTTAAGCGGAGTAGCGGGAAGATGGATTAAGAATACAGATGTAAACGGAAACAGTTTAGCCTATGGTATGGAAAAATATTATAAAGCTGAAGATGGGTTAAATTTAGTTCTGACTATAGATGAGGTTATTCAGCATTATGTAGAAAAAGCTTTAGATACTGTTCAGAGCAATACTATGGCAGATCGTGTTATGTGCATTATAATGGATCCCAAGACAGGTGATGTTTTGGCTATGGCGCTGACTCCTGATTATGATCCGAATAATCCTAGAGTACCCACTGATCCGCAAAAAGCAGCGTATGTAGAAGGGGTATCGGATAGTGAAAAACTGGAGTATTGGAATTCTATGTGGAGAAATCCAATGGTAAGTGATACATACGAACCGGGATCCACGTTCAAACTGCTGACTACCTCCATGGCTTTAGAAGAACAGCTTACAAACCTGACCGAGACCTTTGTGTGCAAAGGCCGGTATTCCATTGCAGGCACGCCTTTAAAGTGCTGGCGGTATTATAACCCTCATGGAGTGGAGACTTTAGTGGAAGCGGTGGGAAATTCATGCAATCCGGTTTTTGCTGAACTGTCATCCAGACTGGGAATTGAAAAATATTATCAGTATTTAGAGCTCTTTGGCATCAGGGATAAGACAGGAATTGATTATCCGGGAGAAGGGTATGCCATATTGCAGAATAAAGAGACGGCGGGACCGGTAGGGCTTGCGACGATATCCTATGGTCAAGGTATTGCTGTCACACCTATTCAACTAATAACAGCTGTAGCATCTTTCGGAAACGACGGCAAACTGATGCAGCCGAGATTGGTTAAAGAATTGACTGACAGTGACGGTAACGTTGTTGAAAAGTTTGATACAAAAGTAGTAAGACAGGTAGTTTCAAAGAAGACTGCGGAAGAAATGCGCTTGATCATGGAAAGTGTAGTTTCGGAAGGCGGGGGAGGAACTGCTAAAGTACCGGGCTTCAGAGTAGGAGGAAAAACCGGAACCGCTAATAAAGCCAAGAATGGGGGATATAGTGAAGAAACCTATTCTTCCTTTATAGGTATGGCACCTATGGATGATCCAAAGGTGGCAATCCTATTAATTGTTGACAATCCAAAAGGGATAAAATTCGGAAGCCAGACAGCGGCTCCCGGCGTAAAATTGATTTTAGAAGATACTTTAAGATATTTAAATATACAGCCTTCCTACACTCAGGAAGAAGAAGCGCAGATGAGCAGCGGAAAAACAGTCGTACCTGATGTAACAGGTAAGAATTTTGATGAAGCCATAGGTATTTTAGGAGGAATGTCCCTGACATATACCATATCACCGGCTTTGCAGGATGGTGAATCCTTGGGTGAGTCAGCAGTTGTTGATCAATACCCTAAGGCGGGTGAAAAGATAAGTGCAGGAGGAAAAGTATATTTATATAGGGAGTGATAATTGGTGACCATTGAAGTTTTCGGCATAACGGGAACTAACGGAAAAACCACAGTATCATACATGCTGAAAAGCATATTAGAAGAAGCCGGCAGAGAATGCGGGTTAGTGGGAACGATAACCCACATAATTGGTAAACATCAATATGATGCTTTAAATACTACACCATCGAAAGAAGTTTTAAAAAAATACTTTCAAGAGCTGGAAGAGCAAGGTATAGAGACCTGTATAATGGAGGTCTCTTCCCATGGCTTGGATCAGGGCAGGATTGATAATGTTGATGTTCATTACTCCGGGTTTACGAATTTAACTCAGGACCATTTGGATTATCATATTACTATGGAGAATTATTTTAATGCAAAGGCAAAGCTGTTTCATAAGACCGAAAAAGGAATGTGCATTAACATTGATGACTCTTACGGAAAAAGACTTTATGATAAAATAAAAGCGGAACAAATAATGGGAAGCATCAAACCGGAAATAAGAATACAGTCTTTTTCTTTTAAAGATCCGGAGGCAGATTATTTTGGAAGAATAGTAGAAAATTCAATTCATGGTATCCTTATGGAGCCATTTGAGGCCGGAGAATCATGGGGGAAAATTCAAATTGATCTGCCCGGTAAAACCACCGCATATAACGGTCTTTTAGCACTGGCCATGTCCAGACAGGCGGGCGTTGAAAGAAAATTCGTTATAGAAGGGCTAAAGAAAATTAAAGGAGTACCGGGAAGATTCCAAAAGGTAGAGAACCAACAAAATATAGATGCAGTAATCGATTTTGCACATACGCCTGATGCTCTTGAAAATTTATTAAGGGTGGCAGGAGAGCTGAAAAAAGGAAGACTGATCTGTGTGTTTGGCTGCGGCGGTAATCGCGATAAAGAGAAACGCAGTATCATGGGCAGAATTGCCGGTAAGCACAGTGATTTTTGCATTATAACCTCCGATAACCCAAGATTTGAGGAACCGGAGGCTATAACAGAAGAAATTGAAAAAGGCATGACTGAAACAAACTGTGAGTATATAGTAGAAGTAGATAGGCGGGAAGCCATTAAAAAGGCTGTTGAAATGTATGCAGAAGGCGATTTGATTGTAATTGCGGGAAAGGGCCATGAAAAATACCAGTTGATTAGCGGTAAGAAATTGCCTTTTGATGATGAGAGTGTAGTTAAAGAGATAATCAATATGAGAGAGTGATATGATGAAAAAACTAATGATAAAAGAGGTTTGTAATGCTTTAAAAGGCGAACTTATCTTAGGAAACGAGAACGATTATATTGAAAGAGTTTGCACAGATTCACGGAAAGCTGTAAGGGGAGACTTATTTTTTCCTCTTATAGGAGAAAATCATGATGCACATAAATTTATACCTATGGCAATTGATGGAGGATGCAGTGATTTTGTTGTATCAGATCCAAAGGAAATAATGGAACATCCTCTGAAGGAACAACTGCATGTAATTTTAGTGGAGGATACAACAAAAGCATTGCAAAATCTGGCGTCCTACTACCTTTCAACTTTTAATATGAAAAAAATAGGCATAACAGGTAGTACGGGTAAAACCACAACTAAAGATATGCTTTATTATATTTGCAGTGGAAAACATAAAACAGCAAGAAATGTAGGAAATCTGAATAATCATATCGGATTGCCTCTCACTGTTTTGGGCTTTGATGAAGGCACTGAAATAGGAATTTTAGAAATGGGAATGAGTGAGTTCGGAGAAATAAATTTGCTGGCAGAAATTGTGAAGCCTGACATCGGTATTATAACCAACATCGGAACATCACATATCGAAAATTTAGGAAGCAGAGAAGGAATACTTAAAGCAAAGCTGGAGATAACGAATTTTTTCACTGAGAAAAATATTCTTGTAGTTAATGAAATAAATGATATGCTTACGAGAGAAAACACGCAAGGTGTATATAAACGACTTTCTGTTGGCAATAATGGTAAAAGCGATTTTATTATATCGGATATTTTAGACAGGGGAGAAGAAGGAATCGCCTTTACTGTGGAGCATAAGCTGGAGGCAATGCGGTTTGAATTACCTATTCCCGGCAGGCATAATGCCGTCAATGGGACACTTGCCGTTGCGGCTGCTATGGAATTGGGAATTTCTATGGAAGAGGCGGCAAAAGGCCTTGCCAAGATGGAGCTTACTGATAAACGCTTAAATATAAAAGGCAAGGATGGGGTTAAGATAATTGATGATACGTATAACGCCAGTCCGGACTCCATGAAAGCAGGCATCGATGTACTGATGGCAGCAAAAGGCATGAGAAAAATAGCTATATTGGCGGATATGTTAGAGATGGGTAAAGATAGCCCTAAATATCATAGAGAAGTGGGCGAATATGCAGCAAGGCAAAGGGTAGATATATTGATGGCTGTGGGAGAACAGGCGAGGTATATGGCAGAAGCTGCGGAAGAAATATTGGGAAAAGAAAAAGTCAGATACTATAGCGACAAAGAAAAATTAATGAGTGAAATCAAAACGGCTGTGCAGCTGGGAGATATTATCCTGGTTAAGGGATCAAGGGGTATGGCTATGGATCAAGTAGTAAAAAAAATTATGGAATAGTATCGGGAGTAATTATGAGTTATTTACAGATTGGAATTTTAATAATAGTGGCCTTTTTCATAAGCTTAGTACTTACTTATGTAGAAATACCTATTTTGCAGAACTTAAAGGCAGGACAGAATATCAGAGAAGAAGGCCCGAAGTCTCATCAGGTGAAAGCGGGAACGCCTTCCATGGGAGGGCTGGCTATTATTGGGGCAACCACTATAACCTGCTTAACCTCAGGGGGGATGTCAAAGGACATGGGAGTAATCCTTGCAGCATTCATCTTATTCGGACTGTTAGGGTTTCTGGATGATTATTTAAAAGTAGCCAAAAAACAGAATTTGGGATTGAGAGCGTGGCAGAAACTGGTTCTTCAAATTATAATTGCAGCCGCAGTAGCAGTTTATCAATCCAATGTTTCTGTTTATGGAACCTCTGTATATATTCCGTTTTTTGATCAGCACTGGGATTTTGGCGTTTGGTATGTTCCCTTTGTAGCTTTTGTGGTCGTAGCTATGGTCAATAGTGTCAATCTGACAGATGGGCTGGATGGACTTGCATCAGGTGTAACCACATTAGTAGCACTTTTCTTTGCTATGGTAGCGGTAAACTTTGGCATTAATGCAGGAGGCATATTTAATTCCGCTTTGGCGGGAGGCTGTATGGGATTTTTGATGTTTAATAAAAATCCGGCCAAGGTTTTTATGGGAGATACAGGCTCTCTGGCTTTAGGAGGCGGCTTGGCAGCAGCAGCAATTATTATGAATATGGAGCTCATGCTGCCCATTGCGGGGCTGCTGTTTGTATTAGAGGCTCTCTCTGTTATGATACAAGTGATAAGCTTTAAAACTACTGGAAAACGGGTGTTTAAAATGGCTCCTCTGCATCATCATTTTGAGCTTTGCGGTTTAAAGGAAACACAGGTTGTAGCATTATTTTGGGCCTTCACACTCATATGCTGCGTATTTGGATTAGTAATACTTTAGAGGTGAAATAATGAATAATAACATGCAAAATAAAAAGGTTTTGATTGTAGGTATGGGAAAGTCCGGAATCGCAGCAACCCAGGCAATGCTAAAGCTGGGAGCAAAAGTTTTTGTTCAGGACTCCAAACCTCTTTCTGAAATTGAACCCCAGTTAGTAAATTTTCTTATCAGCAGAAATGTAAAATGCTATTTTGCAGAAAAACCATCTTGCCTTGAAGACATTGATATGATGATCGTCAGTCCGGGGGTTCCTCTGGAATTGGGTTTTGTTCAGGAAGCTATCAATAAGGGAGTTGAGGTAGTCGGTGAGCTGGAGATAGCTTATCGGGCAGGAAACGGAAATTATGTAGCGATTACAGGAACCAACGGAAAGACTACCACCACAACATTAGTGGGTGAAATTTTTAAAAATGCCAAGAAAAAGACTTATGTTGTAGGAAATATTGGCGTAGCAGTTATTTCCATGGCCCTAAGTGCTGAATTAGATTCTTGGCTTATTACGGAAACCAGTAGTTTTCAGCTTGAAACCACTAAATACTTTAAGCCGAAAGTTTCAGCCATACTAAACCTGACGCCGGATCACTTAAACCGGCATCATACCATGGAGAATTATGGAGCTGCAAAAGCTAAGATATTTGAGAATCAAGATGAAAACGGATACTATATAGCCAATTATGATGATCCGGTGAGTTTTCAGCTGAGCAAAAACTGCAAAAAAGCAAAAATAGTACCCTTCAGCAGAAAAGTAAAATTGCCTTACGGGGCATTTGTAGCAGATGGACGTATTGTAATTATCAATGATACAGGGAATTTGATCGCTTTATGCGGTGTTGACGAACTGAAAATTCCGGGGGAACATAACCTTGAAAATGCTCTTGCGGCCGCTGCAATATCATATTTTGCAGGGATTGAGCCGGATGTTATTTCAGATACTTTACGGGCTTTCCGGGGAGTGGAGCATAGGCTTGAATACTGCGGTCAAGTAGACGGTGTTCATTTTGTAAATGATTCAAAGGGAACAAATCCTGATGCATCGATAAAAGCCATTGAAGCGATGAAAAATAATATTATTTTAATTGCAGGCGGTTATGATAAGGGCTCAGATTTTACAGATTTCATAAAAGCCTTTGACGGAAGAGTGAAGCACATGGTACTTTTGGGCAAGACAGCTCCTAAAATAAAAGAGCAAGCTGAAGCGATAGGTTTTTATAATATAACTCTAGCAAAGAACATGGAGGAATGCGTAATTTCAGCATTTAAGCTGGCAGTACCCGGGGATACCGTTTTATTGTCACCTGCCTGTGCAAGCTGGGATATGTATTCTTGTTTTGAGCAAAGAGGTGAGCACTTTAAGAATTGTGTTCACGGTTTGGAAAAATAATTTCTGAGGTTGGGAAATGTAAATGGCAAAAAGAAAAAGAAGAATGAAATCCGGAGATTTTATATTGGTCTTAATCACATTAGGCCTTGTAATTTTCGGAATAATAATGGTATTTAGTGCCAGTTATTACACATCAATAAATAAGAGCGGCAATCCATACTCCTATTTAATCAAGGATACTGTTTGGGCAATGCTTGGACTTGGCGCAATGCTTGTGACAGCCACTGTAGATTATAGGTTTTATTCTAAAATTGCAAAGCCTGTCATGATTATAAGCGTGATACTTTTAGTTTTGCTCTTTACACCGTTGGGAGAAGAAAGAAACTATGCCACCAGATGGCTTGGCGTGGGAGGCATAACTATCATGCCGGGAGAACTGGCAAAGCCTGCTGCCATCATATTTACTTCATGGTTTCTCAGTAGGGATCCCAAAATTATTAAATCATTGACAAAGGGTGTTGTGCCATTATTCGTATTATGCGGTGTATACGGCGGATTAATTATTCTGCAGCCCAACTTATCAACTGCCATTACGGTGTGTATTATCATCATTGGTATCATGTTTGCGGCAGGATTAAATTATATTTATTTAGGAGGTCTTGTAGGAGTCGGAGCCCTTGGTATATGTACGCTGATTATTACTAATCCAGACAGCCACTGGATGAAGCGTTTGACCAGTTTTATGGATCCTTTCGCCGATCCGTTGAACACGGGATATCAAGTAGTCCAATCCCTGCTGGCACTAGGGTCAGGAGGACTTTTTGGCTTGGGGCTGGGTAAGAGTATACAAAAAAATTTATATTTGCCAGAACCTCAAAATGACTTTATCTTCGCTATAATAGGTGAGGAGTTGGGATTTGTTGGCTGTCTGATTTTGATTATCGCATATATCATTTTAGTCTGGAGAGGAATTCATATTGCAATCAATGCAGCGGACTTATTCGGTACACTGCTGGCATCTGGAATATCTGTTATGATTGGTATTCAGGTAATTCTAAACATTGCGGTTGTTACTTCATCAATGCCCCCTACGGGAGTTACTTTGCCTTTTGTCAGCTATGGAGGAAATGCACTGCTGATTTTCATGGCTTCTGTGGGAATCCTGCTGAACATTTCACGGCATTCGGTTGCGGTGGAATAAGGGGACTGACAATAGGCCATGAGTAATATGACATAAGAGAGAGGTAGTAAATTATGAAAGTGATTATGACCGGAGGAGGAACCGGAGGACATATCTATCCGGCTATTGCTATTGCCGAAAAAATTAAGGAAAAGAGGCCTGAAGCAGAAATACTTTTTGTTGGCACAAAAAAAGGGCTGGAAAAGGATTTAGTACCTCAAAACGGATATCCAATTAAATTTATCACAGTAAGCGGATTTAATAGGAGAAACATATTAAAAAATTTTAAGGTTGTTAAAGACTTGGTGAAGGGCAGCAAAGAGGCCAAAAAAATTATTAAAGATTTTCAGCCGGATGTGGTGATCGGTACAGGCGGATACGTCTGCGGTCCGGTAGTCAGGGCTGCTCATAAATTAGGAATAAAAACCTTCATACATGAACAAAACGCTTTTCCCGGCATGACAAATAAAATGCTGGAAAAATATGTAGAAAACGTATTTATAAGCTTTGCAGATGCAGAAAAATATTTTAAAAATAAAGATAAACTGATTCTTTCGGGGAATCCGGTCAGACGTTCTTTCTTTGAAGCAGAAAAAAATGATTCAAGGAGGATTTTGAATATTCCGGAGGACCAATTTGTTATTTTGTGCTTTGGAGGAAGCCGAGGCGCAGGAAAAATAAACGATGTGATGATAAATGTTGCAGAGAGCTTAAACGGTGTAAAAAATATTTCATTGTACTTTGTGACTGGTGCTGCATATTATGACAGTATATTAAAGAAGATGGAAAGTACTGGATTTAAAAATGGAGGCAATATACACATAAAGAAATATATCAGCAATATGCAGGATTACATCAGCGCTGCTGATTTGATTATCAGCCGTTCCGGAGCTCTGACCGTTTCGGAAATTACCGTTTGCGGTAAGGCTTCGATTTTGATACCTTCACCCAATGTGACAGGAAATCATCAATATTTTAATGCCAAAGCGGTGGCGGATAAGGGCGGAGCTACTATTATAGAAGAAAAGGACTTATCCTCTGAATCCCTTCTGAAAATAATTTCTCATTTTAAAACCAATCCTCAGAAGCTCAAAGACATGGAATTAGCTAGTATAAAGGCTGCGCCTTCGGACGCAACAAAAATTATTTATGAACATTTAGGGATATAAATTGTAACAAAATCGGCACCTTTTCATATTATGTATTAATAATAGTGGAGGTGTATCTGTTTTGGAATCATATCAT
>DKLE01000296.1 GCA_002455605.1 Firmicutes bacterium UBA6648 | reverse complement strand
TTCCCAAGAATAAATACCCATGGAAGGCATACCCATGCCCGTACCTTGTACAGAAACCGGAACGCCTTTATAAGTACCTGTATATCCATACATGCCGCGAATCTCATTATAGAGCTTTGGACTTTCTAAAAAATTTTCAGCAATAAATTTTGCTCTTAAGGGATCCCCGGGAAGCAATATAGATTCGGCAATGTCTCCTTTTTTAGCAGCATTAATATGTGTACTCATAATAAAAAATCCTTTCTTTTTTCTTAAATATAGTGTAATATAATATTGAAAACCATGTCATATGATAATGAAATAAATATCGATTTTACGCTTTATATGTGGTATACTAGTAGTATATCACAAAAAAATAATTAAGAGAATAACAATTGGAGGACCTTGAATGATATATGAAAATATCTATAAAAATAAACTATATAAGGTTAGGGACATAGATACTCTTAAAGACTTGCTGATTACCAGTAAAGAGTTATTTGGCAAAAAGCCGGCTTTTTTATATAAGGAAGAAAAAGGCGGTGACTATAAAGAAATTAATTATATTACGTTGAAGGATGATGTTGATGCTTTGGGGACCAAATTGATTGATTTAGGTCTCGAAGGTGAAAATATCGCGGTCATCGGAGAAAATTGTTATGCATGGATGGTTTCTTATTTTGCTATTGTAAACGGAGTGGGCAAGGTGGTTCCGTTAGATAAAGAATTGAGCAAGGAAGAAATTGTAAACTTACTTACTACGGCAGGGTGTAAAGCCATATTTTTTACTTCTGCTTATAAAAATATGTTTAAGGATGTAGACATTCCATACAAATTTCAGATGGAGGTTTACTCTAAAAAAGGCCAGCGCAATCAGGAGAATGCTTGGGAATATTTGATGGAAGAAGGCCGGATGCTGCTGGGCAAAGGGGACAGACGTTTTGTGGATATGGTTGTGGATCCCATGGAAGTTCGAATGCTTTTGTTTACTTCGGGAACAACAGATGTGCCGAAAGCCGTTATGCTATGTCATAAAAATATCGTAAGCAACGTACAGGATATAAGCAGAATTGTAAAGCTTAAGGAGGATGACAGAGCCTTATCCATTTTGCCTATTCATCATACCTTTGAATCTTCCATAGGAATCATGGTTGTATTGTTTCAAGGCGGTTCTATTGCCTTTTATGAAGGGCTCAAATATGTTACTAAAAATTTGGTGGAGGCAAAGGCTTCTTTACTGGTAGGCGTACCGCTTATCTTTGAATCCATGTACAGCAAAATTTGGAAACAAGCAGAAAAAACAGAAATGACAAAGGCTTTAAAAATGGCTGTTAAACTTCATAAAACCTTAAAAAAATTAGGAATTGATGCGCGTAAAAAGATTTTTAGCTCCGTTTACTCCAACTTCGGAGGAAATTTAAGAATGCTGGTAACTGGGGCAGCTGCCATAAGTCCTAACGTTGTCAGAGGTTTTCAGGACTTGGGTATAGATATTGTTATGGGATATGGACTGACAGAAACCGCTCCCCTGGTATCAGGAACTCCGGACTTTACAGACAGATACGGAAAAGCAGGCTCAGTGGGGCAGGTGGTTCCAAGCGGACAATTGCAGATTATCAATAAAAATGAAGATGGTATCGGAGAAATTGCGTTTAAAGGGCCGAATGTTATGCTTGGCTATTACAACATGCCGGAAAAAACCGCAGAGGTGTTAAAGGATGGTTGGTTTCATACGGGAGACTTAGGCTTTGTGGATGAGAATGGCTGGTTGTATTTAACCGGAAGACAAAAGAATGTTATAGTGACCAAGACCGGGAAAAATATTTATCCGGAGGAAATTGAAGAATATTTGAATAAAATACCATATATTCAAGAATGTATGGTTTACGGAACCGAAAATGAGGAGACAGGGGAAACAACAGTCAGTGTTCAGATTCGGCCGGAATATGATATCATCAATGAGGAATTTGGATATGGAGAGGATGACGACAAGGTATATAAATTGATAAAAGGCAAAATTGCTGATGTAAACCAGACTCTTCCTAACTATAAGAGAGTCCGACAGATTGTGATAAGAAATACGGAATTTGTAAAGACTACTACTCATAAAATAAAAAGACAAGAAAATATAATAAAATAATAAATAAAGGGTGATTTCAAGAAAAAATTTTCTTGAAATCACCCTTGGTTTTTACCTATAAAGCCCTTTTTCTATTTTGACTGATTTTACGGGCAACGTACACAACAGGAGTATCGGCTAAGGAGGTTATAAGAAATATTCCATAGCTGGCCAATATAATATCCAGCAGTGTATTTAATGGATACATTCCCCAGAATGCTCCAAAGGAGAACAGTACCGTGTTTAAGAGCTGTGAAAGCATAGTGGAGCCATTGTTTCTAAGCCATAAATATTTATTTTTATCCTTGCATATTTTGTTGGTAGCCTGCCAGATCTTATGATAGGCCCAGACATCAAAATTCTGTGCGATTACATATACTATCAAGCTGACCAGCATAAGCCTAGGGGTATTGGAAAAAATTTCCTGAATACTTGGAAATGCCCAGTCATCAGCGGAAGGCGTATATTGAAGCCAAAGCTGGCTTACAATGATAAAAGAGATAGAGGTGAAGATACCGATATTTACGGCTTTTTGAGCTTCCTGCTTGCCTTCTGTTTCACTGAGAATGTCAGTTACAATAAATGTTGTGGCAAACATGATATTGCCTAAGGTTTGTTGAATACCGAAAGCATCCACCAGAATCAACACTTCTATATTTGCCGCAATCGTTGCAAATACTGTCCAGCAAAACAGGCCCCGGCTGCCGAAGATTTTGTACCAGATCAAAACGCCGGAATATAGAATCAATACATTAATTATTAATAAAATTTCATTACTCATTTTTTCCTCCCACCCCAAAGTCGGTATTATTTAAGAGAATCTCAACTTTAGGGTTTTCGCTGTATTTTGGATAAATAGTATCCATAAAAATGGAAAGTACCTGTTTATCGGGTTTGATTTCTGTACTGTTTTCTGTCATGAGGTTCACGCAAACCCGGTTGAAATATTTTAAACCTGTTTTCAGATCATTTTCCATTGAATTTTGTGTTTGACCGGTTATACCAAATAAGAGACATACCTGATCATAATATTTTGCTAATTCCTGAGGTCTGTCGGTGTCTATACCTTTACAAAAAACAGTTTCTCTGTATTCTTTATCAAAGGTTTCTACACCTCCTTTTATCTGAAGAGAAATACCCGATGTTTTCAGTTTCTCTTTTAAAGGAAGTATATGATGCCTGTCCATCCAATGGCACTCAAAATATAAATACTTGATATGTTTTTGCACACAGATGTCTTTTATTAGTTTCATGGTATCTGTATCTAAATCGGAAAAGCTTCCCGAATTGATTACTTCAAGCTGTTGAAACTGCCCGGTAACTTTTTTTAAAACTTGGGCGTTTAATTGGTAATTGAGTTGGGAATTTAAATTGAAATCCAAATGATAATCACAAAATCTGCAACGTCGCCATTTGCAGCCATTTCCTCTAAGAAGTACAATTTCTCGCGGATTTTTTTCTGTGATTATAGAATAACGGATTAGTTGATTGGTGTCGGACATACATCCTCCTTTCATTTATACTAGGAAGCATAACCAAACACCGTCAAAAAAGAACACAAAAATAAAAAGGGTGCCCATAGCACCACAAATAATCCTGCTGATTACCTAGCAGGCTGGTCCTAGTTTTGTTTAATGACAGGATGGTTACGAACTGTCCTATTTAGTTTTGCTGTAAAAACGAGGCTGCTTAAATAAAATAAGCAACCCCGTTATACTATCATATGTTTTCTTTCTTGTCTAGGCTTTAGCTAAAACTTCCTTGACATAATTCGGAAGAGCAAAAGCACCTGTATGAATATCGGTATTGTAATATTTAGTTGTCAAACCAAATTTTTCCCATTGTTCACCCTTTAAGTCTTCAATTGGATCGTACTTTTTGGAAGCGAATCCAAAATACCAGTATCCGGTAGCATAGGTAGGTATATTAAATCCGTAGACCTTAGCAATCGGGAATACTTTTTTTATCTTACTGTGGGCCTTCTGCATTTGCTCTGCATCCAAGGCATGGAAAGCACATTCATGCTGATTAATTAAAATTCCGTCTTCTTTTAATGCCCGATAACAGTTTTCGTAAAAGTTAACGGTAAAAAGTCCTTCTCCCGGGCCGGCGGGATCCGTAGAATCAACTAAGATTAAATCGTAGAGATTATCTTCTGATTCTTCTACAAATTTAAGCCCGTCACCAATGATAAGGTTTAGTCTCGGTTCATTAGAAAAAACACAGGCTGTAGAGGGCATATATTTTTTACAGGCTTCTACAACAGCACCATCAATTTCAACCATATCAATGGATTCAATGTGAGGATAGCGGGCTACTTCTCTGGCTGTTCCGCCATCGCCGCCTCCGATAATCAAAACTTTTTTGATGTTTGGATTGACTGCAAGCGCAGGGTGGCAAATCATATCATGATATACGAATTCATCTTTTTCGGTAACTTGAATAAAACCATCTAATGTCATAAATACTCCAAAGGTATCATTTTTATACATTTCAAGCTTTTGAAAAGGGGTTTTTTCCGTGTGTAGAATTTCCTGCACATTTAAACTGAATTTAACTGAGTTGAGCACATGGTGTTCATTGAACCACAAATCGGCCATTTCATGCATCATAATAGTGTATCTCCTTTAATTTCGTACAATGATTAGTATAATGTAGGTAAATTTCTTCCATAAAAGATTTCATCAATTTCGTTTTTCAATCGGTTGGTAATTTTTTTTCTGTCTTTTTCGTTTAGATTTTCTGCTTTTAAATTAAATAAGTAGTTATCCAGTTCGAAATTTCTTACCTTACATTTTGTATGAAAAGTATTTTCTTGATATACGTTAACATCTATCATCTGATATACATTTAGAAATTCTTGTTCAATGTAATTTTGTATAGATGTTATGTCGTGGTCAATAAATAATTTGTTACCTCTTATATCTCGGGTAAACCCTCTGACTCTATAATCGATTGTCATTATATCAGAATCAAAACTGTCAATTAAGTAGTTTAAAGCCATTAACGGAGAAATTTCACCGCAGGTAGATACATCAATATCCGCTCTGAACGTACAAACTCCGTTATCCGGATGATACTCCGGATAGGTATGAACCGTTATGTGGCTCTTGTCCAAATGTCCCACCACGGAAGGGTTTAGGTTATATGGATGATGAGCGGGAGGTTCACTTTCCTCACAGATTAAAATGGTAACACTGGCACCTTGCGGATCGTAGTCCTGTACAGCAATATTTAATATATTGGCTCCTATAATTTG
>DKLE01000154.1 GCA_002455605.1 Firmicutes bacterium UBA6648 | reverse complement strand
CTCTTCCGATCTTAGCTCTGCAAAACAGAAAATCCAAAGCTTATTATATATAGGCTAATGAGGATCATTATGATATTTTTTAATAGGCTATAATCAATGCCCTGCCCTAAAACACCTTGAACCACGGCATCTGTTGCCATACCCAAAATCATAGGAGATATAATCGAAAAAGCAGTACTTGCTACTGCCAGTATTATTACTGCAATAATCTGAAGTTTAAATGGCCTCATATACTGCATGAGAGTCTTCATGGTCTCTTTAAAATTCTCTGCTTTCTCTCCAGGCATCATACCCATAGGGCCATGACCTTTTCTTCTTTTAACCGGAGGACTGGCTTTCGATTTACTGTTCATTTACATCTCCCCCCTGTCTAATTGTGATTCCGCAATTTCTCTATATATCTGACAGCTCTCCAGCAATTCCCGGTGCTTTCCTATTCCCACAATCTCCCCTTCATTAAGAACGATGATTTGATCCGCATCTTTAATGGTATTGATTCTTTGAGCTACAATCAGAATAGTCCCGCTCTCCACACTCTCTTTCAGCGCTTTCCTAAGAGCAGAATCTGTTTTCAGATCCAAAGCAGAGAAGCTATCATCGAAAATATAAATTTTCGGCTTTTTGGTCAGAGCTCTTGCTATTGATAATCGTTGTTTCTGGCCTCCTGATACATTTGTTCCTCCTTGAGAAATAAGCGCTTCAAAGCCCTCCGGTTTCTCCGTGATAAAATCCAAGGACTGGGCAATATCAGCGGCATCCTCTAGATCCTGCTGCTCCGCAGCTTCGTTTCCAAACCGAAGATTGCTCTCAATCGTTCCGGAAAATAAAATGCCTTTCTGAGGCACATAACCAATAGCTGTTCTCAGGTGTTTCTGAGCAATATCTCTGATATCTATCCCATCCACTAAAATTTGTCCCTCTGTCACATCATAAAACCGGGGAATCAGATTAACTAATGTAGATTTTCCACTGCCTGTACTCCCAATAAAAGCTGTTGTTTCTCCCGGATTAGCAATAAAGGAAATGTCAGTCAATACATTTTCTCCCGCATCAGGATACCTGAAAGAAACACTCTTAAATTCTACTTTTCCCTGGATCTCGTGATACTTCGCTTCCTGTTTGTCCTTAATCTGTGTTTGGACTTCCAAAATCTCTCCAATTCGTTTGCCCGACACCATAGCTCTTGGGATCATAATAAACATCATCGAGATAAATAAAAAGGACATGATGACCTGCATGGAATATTGTATAAAAGCCAATATATTTCCAATCTGAAGATTTCCCGTTTCAACTAATTTGGCTCCGGCCCATACCACAAGCATAGAAGTAAAATTCATAATAAGCAGCATCAACGGCATATTGAAAGCAATTGCTCTATTAACAAATAGGTTTAATTTAGTTAAGTTATTATTTGCCTCATCGAATCTATCTTCTTCCCCTTTTTCAGCACTAAAAGCACGTATAACCAAAATACCGGTCAGCCGTTCATTCATGATTAAATTTAATTTGTCGATTAATTTCTGGACAAAAGAAAATTTAGGCAAAGTAATTTTAAAGGTAAACAGCATAACTAAAAACATAGCCAATAAAGCCAACCCAATAGTCCATGAAAGTTCCGGACTGGTGGAAATTGCTTTGATTAAAGCACCGACACCCATAATGGGAGCAAAACAGGCCAGTCTCAGAGCCATAACCGAAGCTGTCTGGATTTGCTGCATATCATTTGTGGATCTGGTTATAAGGGAAGCCGTCGAAAATCCATCCAGCTCTGCCTTGGCGAATTGAGTGACCTTCAAGAAAAGTTCTGCTCTGATTTTCTTCGTAGCCCCCGCTGCAGTTTTCGCCGCTAAATACCCAACTGATACGGCACAAAGCATTACAAATAATGCTATCCCCAGCATTATTTTTCCGGCAGCATATATATAATTCAAATCGCCCTGAAGAATGCCGTTATCAATTATTTTAGACATATATTCAGGCAATGCCAGTTCTGCTATCACCTGAAGAAACAAAAGCAAAATAATTAAGAGCATCATTGGTATATAAGGTTTATAGTATTTTAAGATTTGCTTCAATTTTCACCCCTCCTTTTAATTGTATAATTTCCCAATCACAAATTACTATGTCAAAAAGAATTAAAACTGACCCGCAGGTCAGTTTTAATTCTTTCGTATTATATTCCTAAACTTTTAAAAAAGCAAGCTAAAACATTGACTATTTTAAAACAAATGATAAGAAACAGGATTTCCATCTTCTATTTTAATGGTATACCCATGCCCCGGATCCGGAATCCATGTATATAAATTTTTCTCTTCCTCCGGGAAAATATCCATCATAATGGCCGATATAACTCCTCCATGGCATACGACTACTGAATGAGCCTCCTTACCGGCGTGCCTCATGGAAAATTCTTTTAATTTATGTAGACCCATCAGCTTATTAAAGCCTCGTTTTACCCGGTCTCTGAATTCCTGAGGGCTTTCACCGTTAGGCGGAGCTGTATTTCCTGTCTCATCACTTATCCAGATTTGATATTCCGGAATATCCTTTAGCTCCTCGTAGCTGCGTTTTTCATAATCACCAAAAGACATTTCCTTTAAATCCTCCAGAATTTCATGCTCCATATCCCCAAAAATGATTCGGAGGGTTTCTTCTGTTCGAAGAAGCCCGGAAGTATAGAAGTCTGCCTCTGAAACAACGGGATAAATACTTTCTTTCTGCAGGGCTGCAATCAACTCTTTTCCTTCTTCCAACAAAGGTAGATCGGTCCTGCCGTAGTACCATCGCTTTAGATTACCCTCTGTAGTTCCGTGACGGATAAGGTGTATATAGGATACTGTTTTTTCCTTTCGTTTCATATCTTCCTTTTTTATTACCTGAGGAAGCCCGCAGAAAATTCGAATTACATGGTTTGCCTGACTACTGAGGTAAATCAAGATCCTTCCGTTCATCTCACGCCATTGGCGCATCTCTTTATCAATGGGGACAATTCCCTGTGAAATATCCCCACAGATTATAATTTTGTTTTGAAGTTCCAATCGGTTTTCTTCAAGATAAGCTTTTGCTTCCAGCCCTTGCCTAACACAAGCCAGTGTAAATTCCTCCAATTTATAAATTACTCTTTTGGAAAAGTCTATCTGTGGACTTTCTGCTGTTTTATCACAATAAAAAATGTCCTCGTCACTTATATTAAAATGTTTCTTTACATATTCCAGCTTCCCTTGGTATACGCCTCCGAATATTAAATCCATCTCCTGCCCCCTCTTCTCTTTATAGTATTGCCAACGCCAATATTCCTGCACATTCTGATATGGTTAATGCATAACCTGCGATATCACCGCTCATACCGCCAAGCTGATTTCTTCCATTCCGCATCATTATAAAATGGACCATTCCGGTTATTGCCGCAGCAATCCCCATCGTGTAAAATTCCCCAATCACAAAATATTTATGAGACCAGTCGCTGATCGGCAGTAAATAGCTTCCAAATTCATGGATAATGGTAAAATGTCCTGTCAGCAATGCTAAAATTATAACCGCACCGATTATACAAAGCAGTATTCTTTCATACTTTCTGTTGACGCTTGCATCATAGCTTGCATTATACTGACTATGGCCTATGGGTCTATATTTTAGTACTCCATATCCGGAACAAGCTCTGGATATAACAGGAATAAACATCAATCCTATAGTTCTTGGATACAAACTGAAATAACTGTTCTGCTCCAGCAGCGCCCACATGGCTGAATACATCATTAAAAATAATAAAACAACACTGATGACTGCAAATGCGCCTACATGGGAATCCTTTAAAATCCGCTGTCGCTCTTCCAGTTCACGCCTGGATAAAATAGCATCACAGCAATCCATAAAACCATCCAAATGAATAAAACCGCTGATTAGAAACGGATATACCGTCAGCAATGCCGCCTGCAATTGAATTGGGATGCCTGTATAATTCATGATCACAAATAAAAAATACCACAAAATTCCCATTAATATTCCTATAAACGGGAAAAATATAAGCTGCAAACGTCTTAAATTATTATCCCATAATTTGCACGGGCAAGGCACAGCAAAAAAATTGCCCCACGCCATAAAAAAAGCCGTTATATATTTCATCTAAAACTCCTTATATTCGATTATATTGCCAAAAGAAACTTCTATAACCCGCTCACAAATTGCGGCTAACGTTCTATCTATCAGGGCCAGTCCCCATCGATAGGACTCCGTTAAAGCTTCATACTCCGCTGCCTCTCCGTAGATATAATCCGATACGAATACCGTATTTCCCGTTTGCTCCGCAAAGTTTTTTAATTCTTCAGCAACCCGTTTCGGGGCATCATAATCTACCCTTCCATCTGTACGGAACATCTCATTAGAAAGAAGCGCCGTAACACTATCCAGCAAAAAAACACCTTGTGGATTTACAGCAGCTTCGCCCTTTTTCCCCGGAAGTACGTTTACGTCCAAACATTGACATATATTTTCACTCTGTTCTACAGTAATGAATCCCCATCCTTCTCTTTCCTGCACATGTCTCTTAATTCTTGCCAAGTCCTCTTCATCAACAGGTCTCATGGTTGCCAGATAATATAATTCTGTATTTTTTTCACAGGACATATCTCTTGCAATTGTCTGTGCATACATGGATTTGCCATTTTTGCATCCTCCGCTGATAAAAACATTCATTCTTTCTCTCCTACTCTAAGGTATCTATGCCCAATTTTTAGTAACTCTTATTGTATCACAAATACCCCTATGATATAATACATTTGTTTGTTGGTATTATATTTATTTAGTAAAGGATGTGTATTATGAGTAAAAAACTAAGAGCTAATATTCTACTTCTATTAACTGCTCTGATATGGGGTTCCGCCTTCGTTGCACAAATAAAAGGGATGGATTATCTGGGCCCATTCTCATTTGCCTGTGTCCGAAATTTGGTAGGGGCAATTTTTCTTATCCCTGTTATATTGATGCTTAACAGATTAGACAAAAAAAACGATTCGGAAGCAGCTTTAGCTGATAAAACAGAAGAAGAGAAAAAAGCAGAAAGAAAAATACTGATTACAGGTGGTATCGCCTGCGGTATTGCGCTGTTCGTGGCAGGGTCTTTGCAGCAGGTAGGATTGATGTATACCACTGCCGGAAAAGGTGGGTTTATTACCTCTCTTTACATTGTAATTGTTCCTATCTTGGGACTGTTTCTCAAAAAGAAAGTCCGCCCTGTTATTTGGTGCTGCGTAGCCGTGGCCGCTGTGGGTCTTTATATGCTTTGTATCAAAAACGGTTTTAGTATCGGTATGGGGGATCTGTTAATCCTTCTCTGTGCTTTCGGGTTTTCTATACATATACTGGTTATTGATTATTTTTCACCGAAAACAGATGGAGTAAAGATGTCCTGCATCCAGTTCTTTATCGTTTCCATATTATCCGGAATTGTGATGTTTGCCATAGAAACTCCAACAATAGCAAACATTCTAACGTCCTGGATGCCTATTCTGTATTCCGGAGTTCTATCTTCCGGTGTGGCTTATACTCTTCAGATTGTAGCACAAAAAGATACCGATCCGACTGTGGCATCTCTGCTCTTAAGCCTGGAATCGGTATTCGCGGTTCTTTCTGGTATGGTGATACTTCACGAAGTACTATCTGGCAGGGAAATCTTTGGCTGTGTGCTAATGTTTGCTGCAATCATTGTTGCACAGCTTCCGTCAAAGGAAGACAGACTGCCTGCTTAATACGAGCTGTGGTGTTGCAAAAATTAAAATATATTAATATATTCATCAAGGGAGATGTTTTTAGCAAAAGCATCTCCTTTTGCTTCGTCACATGCAATCTGATTTAAATACGCTATTTGAGATTGGGATGAAACACCCGGCATAATAGCCTTGGCTTTTGCACCCTTAGCTATTTTAATCAGAGCTTCTATCATATCGTTGGGCAAATTGCCTTTTAAAAAATCTGGGCTGAATTTTATGGAATCAATATGGATTCGGCAAAGAACTTCTAACGGCAAATAACGCCCCCTATATTCATCAATAATGCATACAGCGCCCATCTCATGTATACTTGATATAATTTTATCAATCTGATAGATCCGCTCGTAGAGAATCCCTTCTGAAATTCGGAATGCAATACATTCTCCCGGGATTCCATATCTCTCTTTTATCCTCTTAAATTTATTGATGAAATCCGTAGCATTAAAATGATTTCTGTGCAGCTTTATGGATATAGACATACAGGCTCTCCCTTTATCCAGATGTTCCTTTATCTTCTTGCAAATTTCTTCGAAAATAAAGCTATCCAAGCACATAATCAGCCCTCTGCGCTCAAATATGCCTACGTATTGCTCCGGCATAAGAGTTCCCTTTTCAGGATGCTCCCAAACGGCATATGCATCCCCATTACACAAGGCTCTTGTTTTCAGATTGTAACGAGGTTCAACAAAGATCTTAAATTCTCCGTTTCTGAAGGCTCTATACATGGTATTTTCCAGCTTCTTTTCAAAGAGAGCCTTTTCCAAAAGATTGACATCATAGTATGCTATAATGATATTGTCTCTCGGACTGTTGCACTCATTTCTCAGGGCCATTCTTGCCCTTTCCTTAGCTACTTTGAGGTCCATAGTCAAATCCCGTATAATGCAAATACCAAACTCCATTTTAAAGTTTGTGTCAATGATACATTTTCCAATTCTCATTAACCGCTCTTCCAGCTGCTTCTCACCTTCACATTTCATCAAAATCATCATATGCTCGGCATAATCTCTGCATACCAGTTCATCGCTGTCTATATATTTGGTGATACCCAGAAAAACTCTTCTTATCAGTTCATTACCTCTGGCGTGTCCATGTTTTGAATTATACAGACTGAAATTCCGAAGATTGGTGGCTACTAAAGCATACGTACATTCCATTTCGCTTATAATACTCTTTGCTTTTTTATCAAAATATTTTTTGTTCATTGCTCCTGTAACGTTATCGCTATAGACCAATTTTTCCAGATAAGCTTTTTCTCCTTTCATCCTTCTTATTTGATAGAATAAAATCATAATAGGCAGCAGCAAGACCATTCCCCAGGCAAGAATGGACAGGGCTATGAGCTTAATAGTGTCTTTCGTCATCTCTCCGTTTTTAGACACACTTACTAAATATAAGTTTTCAATTTCTAGAGGAGTATAAGCAACAAATTTTCGCTGCCCGTTAATCATAAAGTTAAAGGTACCCGATTTCCCCTGTTCTAATTGTTTACTTAACTGATCAACTCGATCCGCAGGATTAATTCCTACGGAGGAATTGTTGAAATAATCAAAGACATTTTTTTGATTAATAAACGTTGAAAGCTCGGCACTTCCGCTCCATAAAATATCTCCGTCTTTATTTATTATCACTATATCCTGGCTATTGGAATTTGCTGAAAGAAGGGTTGGGGTACATATTTTATTTAAATCAAATATGGTTACCATGTTTTTATAGGTTGTTCTTCCAATTTTCATTCCTTCAATAGGCACGATATAGTTAATTACAGCATTTCCGTTAATATAGTCACCCGTAAGAAAAAATTCATTGGTCTTATTATAATCATAGCTATAGTTCATATAAGGAAAATTGGCAGATTCTTCGGTATCCTCTGTAAGGAGAAGATTGCCCTTCTCATCTACAAAAAATATGGTTTCAACCCCATATTGCTTTTTTTGTTTTTCTACATAATCAATAAGCTGTTTTTTCGTTATTTTTGTTTCCACACCAGAGATCAAATCCTTAAAGCTCAGCAGGTTACGGGATATACTTTTTAATTGCATCGTCATATATTGGTTAGTATTTCTGCAGTTGTTGAGTGTCTCCCCAGTTGCTTTCTCTAGATTTTTGGAATAAATATTTTGGAAGAAAGCAACTGACATGAAAATACATAAAATACATGTAATAATAATCGCATATCTATATCTGCTCAATGCTTGTGCACTATTATTTTTTTGTTCTTCAAATTTGATATCAAATGGCTTTGCATAAGATTTATGCTGATGTTGTTGGAAATGATCTTTTATGTAGATAAGCTGCTGAACTCTTTTATGTGAGATGTCTTCTAATAATATTTTTATAATATTACTATTTTGACTTTCCAAAAGCTTCATTTTGCATTTTAGGATTTTGTAATCCTGACCTGCAAATTGGACACAAAATTCAAATGTTTCGCTGTGCTTTCCCGTGACCAGCATATTTTGAAAATAATCGATGGAAAAGTGTTCCTGAAGCTGTACTACGTCTGTTTTCCTCACTCCGTATTCGACAAAGTACTGAAAATATTGACTTGCATCATAGGTTCTTCCTTCTTCTCCATCTTTTATTAAAATTACCGTCATACTATCCATATCTACTTCAAGAGTTAAATAAAATCTTTCTGCAGCTTTCAAAACCATACAAACCTCTCCTTGTTTATCTCTCTCGATCACTCATAAAGAATAATGTCGAATTGTAGGTATATTTGTAAATATATTCCATCCTTTGTGCAAGTATCAATATAGCACTCAACCGTTGGAAAGTCAAGATTTTCTTGATGTTATTTTCTATAATACAACTGTAAAAATAAAGTTAAATCCTATGCATATAAAAATCCCACATACTGTTGGTATAATAAAAGCAGCCGCAGTCCATTTTAAACTTTGCGTTTCTTTTCGTATGGTTAAAATGGTCGTAGCACAAGGCCAATGCATAAGAGAAAATAGCATCACGCATACGGCAGTGATCCAATCCCACCCATTATCTACCAATAAATTTTTTAACGTATCCAAATCGTTTAATTCAAAAATACTATTGCTATTCATATAAGACATGATAATAATAGGTACTACAATTTCATTTGCAGGCATACCTATAATAAAAGCTAACAGGATAACTCCATCCAATCCCATTAGCCGTGCAAAGGGATCTAAAAAATCAGAAAAGATTGTTAAAAGAGATTGATCCCCCACCATAACGTTGGCCAGCGCCCAGATGATGATTCCTGCCGGAGCAGCCACCACAACAGCCCGCCTTAAAACAAATAATGTTCTGTCAAAAATAGATCGTACTAAAACTTTTCTTACCTGGGGTCTTCTGTAAGGAGGTAATTCCAAAGTAAAAGAGGAAGGAATGCCTTTCAGCAGCGTTTTCGAGAGTAGGAAGGACATTAATAAAGTCATAAATATCCCTGTCAATATAATTAATGTTAAAAGCCCGGCAGCAGTTATGCTCTGTAAAATACCAAAATTGCAGACAAAAAACATGGACAGTATTGCGATCAATGTTGGAAATCTGCCATTACACGGTACAAAATTATTTGTCAAAATAGCAATCAATCTCTCTCTTGGGGAATCTATAATGCGGCACCCTGTAACTCCTGCTGCATTACATCCAAAACCCATACACATGGTTAAGGAAATATATGCTATGTATGATAGGGATTACCGATAAATTTATAATAGATTCTTACCAGCTGATGTTTCCGGTGGCTTTCATCATATGCTCCTTGACCAATTTCTATTCGGTCAACCACTCTATGCAAAAACTCACGGGTTAATTCCTTAACTTCGCTCATCTCTTCTATCTGTTTAAAATAGCTTTTTAAGTAAGCTTCTCTAGCGTCATCAGCCTCTTCTAATAGTTCTATTAATTTTTCCCTATTCTGATAGTCTTCCTGCTGATATGCGGATACCATACGTTCTAAACGTTCATCGCTGATTCTCCCTGAGAGATTATCCTCATATAGTTTTCCTATTATTTTATCCAGTTCTCTCTCTCTTCTTCGGAGAAGAGATATGTTTTTTTTAACCGTCTGCCCATCATTCTTTTTCTTTTGATTTCTATAATTTTCCTCTAACGCTTTCATAATATCATTTTTGTCTTCTCCTGTCAGATAAACCTGTCTGCGCATTTCCTGGAGTACTATATCATATAAGCTTTCATAATCAATAAAGTGATTGCTGCATTCTTTTGTTCCGTATAGCTTATAACCGCCGCAAACAAGCTTTTCCACTGTTCCCTTTTTTCCAATGCCTGATGATGACATGTTCCTGCCGCAATCCATACATTTAGCAATTCCTGAAAAGAGATTCCTCCCTCCTTTTTGGGAAGAATTCTTCCTGGCAACACTTCGGCTTCTTACCAGATTAAAAGTATCGCTAGAAATCAACGGTTCATGCGTATCTTTCACAATAATCCATTCTTCCTTGGGCTTTGGAATGATTAATGAACTCTTAAAGGACACCTTTGAGGTTTTCCCTTGAGCCATATGGCCTAAATAAACAATATTTTTCAGCATCTTACAAATAATAGATGAGGTCCATTCTTTTCTCTGTGAATAGTTTTCTATATTTAAATAAGTTTTTTTCAGACAGCGGTATACAGCAGGTGTTGCTATTCCTCGGGAATTAAAGGCTTCTGCTATCTCGGAAGGTCTACAGCCTTTGGCCGCCAGCTCAAACATTTCCTGAACAATAGGAGCTGATTCTTTGTCTACAATTAATCTATTTTTATTATTGGGATCCTTTTTATAGCCGTATGGAGCAAAATTACCCACGAATTCTCCTGCTTTCATCTTTACCTCAAAAGATGATTTAATTTTTCTTGAAGTGTCTCTTGCATACATTTCATTTATAATATTTCGAAAAGGAGCAATATCTGTATAAGAGCTTTCCGAATCATATCCATCATTTACAGCAATATATCTTACTCCTTTCGAGGGAAAATAGATTTCTGTAAGATTACCCGTGCTGATATAATCTCTTCCCAAACGAGATAAATCTTTCGTTATTACAAGATTTATTTCACCGGCTTCAATATCATTTTTCATCCGTATAAATTCAGGGCGTTCAAAGGTGGTTCCTGATACGCCGTCATCAATATATTCATCATAAATTGGGAAATTATTTTCAT
>DKLE01000012.1 GCA_002455605.1 Firmicutes bacterium UBA6648 | reverse complement strand
TTAAAAATAACTCTGTTTTTATATATTCGTGAGGCAGGTAGGCAGATGTCAGCAATTTATATACAATCAGGAGCAGGATATTAAATTCATTCCTTGGCAGCTTGTTGCTTGCCTTGCAGGCTTCTATAGTAGGGATAATCGCATGATGGTCGGTAACCTTTTTATCATTTATCAGTCTTTCTATATTAGTCTCCTGCAAATCATATAGCTGTGCTGTTTTTTCATCAATATATGGAGCATGCAAGATACTTTTTAAAATTTGAGCAGCGGTTTCCTTCATATCTGCTGTCAAATATCTGCTGTCTGTTCTTGGGTAAGTGACCAGCTTCTTTTCATATAAATTTTGCGTGGCATCCAAAGTCTGCTGTGCCGACATGCCGAGCATTTTATTGGCATCTCTTTGCAAAGTAGTTAAATCGTATAATGCGGAAGGATTCTCTTTTACCGGTGATTGTGTCAGGGATGCTACTTCGGCATTTTTTCCATTACACTTTTCTACGAGGCTATCGCTTTCTTCTTTGCTTTCTACTCTCTTTGATGCGGTAAAGTTTGTACCGTCACAACAGCAGGCTGCAGTCAGTATATAGAAAGGCTTTGAATCAAAATTGTCTATTGTTCTTTGCCGTTCCACGATTAAGTTAACGGTTGGCGTCTGAACTCTCCCGATGTTCATTTGAGAGTTAGACATACATGAAAATAATCTGGAAAAATTGATTCCCACCAGCCAGTCCGCCTGAAGTCTGCAGAGTGCCGCCTGATACAGGCGGTCATAGGCTGACCCTTCCTTTAATTTATCAAAACCTTCTTTAATGGCCTTGGTCTCCATGGAACTGATCCAAAGCCTCTTGAAATTCTTGGTACATCCAACCTGATTATATACAAGTCTGAAGATTAATTCTCCTTCCCGCCCGGCATCGGTTGCACATATAATTTCATCTATATCGTCACTTTCCATCAAAGTTTTTACCACGTTAAACTGTGCCTGCACTCCTGAAGACACTTGATATTTCCATTCCTGCGGTAAAATGGGCAAATCCATGATATGCCATTTCTGATATTTTTCATCATATGCTTCCGGCATTACTGTTTCAATTAAATGTCCTACACACCACGATACCACATATTCATTTCCTTTAAAAAATCCGTTTCCCCGTTTGTCTGCACCTATCACCTTAGCGACTTCTGCAGCAACACTTGGTTTCTCTGCTATTACTAATTTCATAGTGCAATTATAACATAAACAGGGAAAAATGCCAACAAACCGCCGGGTTATAATCGAAAGCCGGCGGTTTGTTTTTTCTTCTCTAACTTTATCTATAATAATTATACGGGATATACCATATCCTCTTCATCCAGCAGATTCCAATCCATGCCATAGATTCTTCCCGCTCTTTTCTGGAAAAACTCCTCTGCATTCTTTGGAAACATAGCTTGAGTCAATACATCTTCATCCTGTTCCAGGTATCTTGCACATTCCTTTTTCACGTTATCTAATTCAGGCTCGATTAAATCAGCCGGCCTGCAGGTAATCTGTTCTTCGTCTCCGATAATTTCATTTTTTACCTCTTCGCTGATTGGAACGGTAGTTTTTCCATACATCCCCTTTACAATCATCTTCACTTCATTAGGAACCATTTTGTAGCGCTCACCTGTCAGCACATTCAATACAGCCTGTGTCCCTATAATCTGACTGGTAGGAGTTACTAACGGCGGGTATCCTAAATCAGCCCTAACCTTTGGAACCTCCTTCAGTACTTCATCAAACCGGTCTTCTGCATTGGACTGTTTCAATTGAGACAACAGGTTTGACAGCATTCCTCCCGGAACTTGATACACCAAGGTATTTACATCTACACCCATCAATTTTGTATCGATGAGGCCTTCGGCAATATATTTTTCCCGGATGGGCTTAAAATGTTCCGAAACTTTGTTTAATTGACATAAATCCAAGCCTGTATCGTGGGGAGTTCCCTTAAAAGCTACTGTCATTGCTTCTGTAGAAGGCTGTGAAGTTCCCTCCGCAAAAGGGGAAATTGCAGTATCGATTATATCAGCTCCCGCTTCTACGGCTTTCAAATAAGTTAAACTGCCCAGTCCGCTGGTTGCATGAGTATGAAGCTCCAAAGGCACAGAAATAACCTTCTTAATCTCTTTCACCAATTCATATGCATTGTATGGATCAAGTAATCCTGCCATATCTTTAATACAGACGGATTTTGCTCCCATTTGTTCCAGTTCCTTTGCCAATTGTATAAAAACCTGGTTATTATGCGCCGGGCTTTTTGTATAGGAAATTGCCCCTTGGGCATGTCCGCCGAATTTATTACAGGCTTCAATGGATCGCTGCAGATTTCTTGTGTCATTCAGTGCATCAAAAACCCGGATTATATCAATACCATTACAGACCGCTTTATTTACAAACTCGTCTACCAAATCATCTGCATAATGCCTGTAACCTAACAAGTTCTGTCCCCTGAGCAGCATCTGCAGCTTTGTATTCTTTACTCTTTTTCTGATGCTTCTAAGCCTTTCCCATGGATCCTCATCCAAAAATCTCAAGCAGGAATCGTAAGTAGCTCCTCCCCACATCTCTATCGCATGATATCCAACAGAATCCATCACTTCAAGAATTGGTATCATTTCATCAGTCTTCATTCTGGTAGCCATCAAGGATTGCTGACCATCTCTGAGTACTGTTTCCGTAATTTTGAGTTTTGCCATAAATCTTCCTCCCAATATTGTCTACGTATATCTAATAGCCTTATACTATTTGTATTTTTTATTCTTAATTGTAACAATATTTTTAATTACTAATATTTTTAATTTCTAACTATTTCTTATTATACTATAATTAACTATTGCAAAAAAGTCAACAGGACTATCCGGTATATTTTTACCGGATAGTCCTGTTGATATAAGTTTTTCTTCATAACTGTCTAATAAATGTTTATTTTGTGACTTCTTTAATAAGCGAATTTAATACACTTTTGAAACGGAGAAAGCGTTGTTTATTGCATCCACCAATTCCTGATTGTAATTCATAATGTTCCAAATGCTGATCCCTGCCAACCCAAATTCTTGAACTATATCCATCTTGGCTTTATAGCTTCTGTCATCTTCGAACCAAACTTCGTGCTGTTCATAGGATTCCATTTCCGTTCCGTCACCATTTGGTATGGTGACACTCTTCCAATAGGTAAAGTAAGGACTTTGAGCCGTCTCATCAAACTGTATTTCCGCACCATATTGCTGTGCTCTTCTTACGGCTTCTTCACTGGTAATTTTCTCTGCTATGGACTCTCTCTGTATGTAAGGAAGCTTCCAATCATAACCGTAATTTGGTATTCCCATTAGAATCTTGTCCGGGGGTATTTCACTGACCCCATATTCAATAACTTGCCGCACTTTATTAATTGGTGCCACTGCCATAGGCGGTCCATAGGTATATCCCCATTCATAAGTCATTAACAGCACAAAATTAGCGGCCTGACCCATGCCAAAATAGTCATGTCCTTGGTATAGAAGACCCTGTTGATCAGCAGATATCTTCGGTGCCAGGGCAACCGTTACCAAATATCCCTCCGGATTAAACATCTCAGCCGCCCGGGTTACCAGCTCTGTATACTGATCTCTGTTTTGTACTGGCACATATTCAAAGTCAAAGTCCACACCAAAAAGGTTTTTCTCTTTCATTTCATTCAAAATTTCATTTAAAAGCCTGTCTACTGCAACTGGATTTCCCAGTACATCGCTTACCAGATACTCTGAAAATTGTCCTTGTTCATTCATAGGTGTTAATACCATCAACGAACCTACTTCAGCATTACTGGCAGCTTGAACGAGTTCTTCATCGTCTAAAGGTATTAAAGCTCCATCCGGAGTTATACCATAACTGAATGTAGATATTAGTGACAGGCTTTGCAGCCATGCTTCCAAAACTTCTGGCTGAACGCTTGGATATACATATCCGTTTACAATTATTTCTTCCATATAAAAAGCACCCCCAGGTACATCTTATGCACTTGACGGCGGCTTTATTTGATTTATTTTCGTAGTTTAACTTTTAATAGGATATACTATAGGTATAATAAAATTTATACTATTTTTCATCCTTTCCTTATCATTACTTTAACCGTTTACACGTACATAGATTTGATATGTTTCCCCATCCAGTTCAGCTTGAACAATAGCTAGACCTTTTTTTACTCCTGTAATCTGCCCGTTTGCTGATACAGTAACGGTACTATCATCCATAGAGCTCCATGTTACTTGACTAGGATCATCTGTTAAATACAGCTTTGCTTTCTCTCCGGCCTTTAAATGAACTGCCAAACGTAATTCGTCTGCAATGCCTTCTACTACTTTCACTGGAATATATTCTTTAAAAGTTCCATCTGCACTCTCTGCATATATATCTGCATCACCCTCACCAACCGCTGTTACTTTACCGTTAGTGTCAACAGTAGCAACGGATTCGTTTGTAGAAGTCCATGTGAAGTTTTTGTTTTTTTGTAAGCTATAAGAAGTGCTGAGTTGGACTAACTCTCCTTCATTAAGTAATACAGATAATTTATTTTTATTATTACTTACTTGTAAGGACTCAACTGTTGATGATGCACCGTTTGCATTTTCACCTCCAAACACATATATTTTTCCATTTATTATTGCTGATTCTGGTTTGACCCTTTCTTGACTCATAGCCGGTCCATTTGTCCATGTATCTGTATTTATATCATAAATTTCTACATTTCTATACTTGAGCGGATAATTAGCCCCTCCTAATATATATATTTTATTACCAATTAAACAGGAAGAAATAGCACTTTTAGCTTGAGACATAGATTTACCAACAGTCCAAGTATCTGTAGTTGTATCATAAATTTCTACTGTGTCTTTCACTGTATTGTAGGTTCCTCCTCCTATTACATAAATACTATTGCCTAGAGACACAGAAGTAAATGAAATTCTTTTAGTAGGTATAGGTGTTCCTTTCTTCCATGTATCTGTACTTATGTCATAGATTTCTAAAGTGTTCGAAACATCTGCAGTCCCATCTTTTGAACCACCAAAAACATATATTTTATTGTTTACTATAGAAGCACTTAAAAAGCACCCGGCAGTGAGCATAGGTGTTCCTTTCTTCCATGTATCGCTTAATGTATCGTAAATCCAAACAGAATTTAAAACACCGTTATTAGATTGTCCACCAAAAACATATATTTTATTTCCCACAGCTGATATTGCAAATTTTTCAACTGCAATAGGCATAGGTGTTCCTTTCTTCCATGTGTCATTTAATGTATCATAAATATCAACATCAGAAATAGCTTTTAATTTATTTTCTCCTCCCATTATGTAAATTTTATTATCTACTATACAAGATTCTGCTCTAAACCTTGCCGTTGGCATTGGTTTTTCTTCTTGCCAAGTATCCCCCTCATCAGCCAAAACACTCACGCTTGACGTTCCTAACATTAAACACAATGCCATTAAAATCGCTATAAATCGTTTCATATTGTTCCCTCTTACTTTATTGTATATTTTAACAATATTGTTTCATGTTTCCACCTTGCTTTCAATTCTATTTTTCCATCTATTTGTAATATATAATTAAAGATTACCTTTTTAACTGTATGCTCTATAAACTCAGTAATTAAAATACATGCATTATAGCGCGCACTTTTATCAATACTTCTAAGTTCCAAAAAAGGGAGTAGGGGCTAAGCTCCTACTCCATCATTCTTTAACCGTTTACACGTACATAAATTTGATATGTTTCTCCATCCAGTTCAGCTTGAACAATAGCCAAACCTTTTTTACTCCTGTAATCTGTCCGTCTGCCGATACAGTAACAGTACTATCATCCATTGAATTCCATGTCACTTGACTGGGATCGTCTGTAAGATACAGCTTTGCTTTCTCTCCTATCTTTAAATGAACTGCTAGGCGTAACTCGTCAGCAATTCCTTCCACTACTTTAACAGGTATGTATTCTTTAAAAGTACCGTCTGCATTTTGTGCAAAAATATCTGCATCACCTACACCAACAGCTGTTACTTTACCATTGCTGTCTACTGTAGCTACCTCTTCATTAGTAGAAGACCATGTGAAGTTTTTATTATTTTCTAAATCATATGATGTACTGAGTTGAACATTTTCTCCTTCATTTAGTAGCACTGATAAAAGAAGTTTGTCTAATTTTCCTACTATAAGTGATTCGAAGGTATCTAAATCAGCTGTTGATGCGCTTCCAATTGCATAGATCTTTCCATTTGCTAAGACAGCATTTAGTCTAACCCTTGCAACATTTAATTTAACTCCTGTAATCCATTTGTTTTCTGAAGTTGAATAGATTTCTACGGTTTAATATATGGTTTTTCCTGACAACCCACCAATAACATAAATTTTATCCCCCATCACTGTAGATCCTACCGCACTCCTAACTGTTGGCATAGATTTTCCTGTTATCCATATGTCATTTGTTATATCATATATTTCTACTGTATTACTAATGTTTGAATTAAGTTGTGTAAATCCGCCGAAAACGTAAATCTTATTATCTATTGTAGAAGTTGAAAAGCAATGTTTGGCTATAGGCATAGACGCTCCTGGTTCCCAAGTATCTTTTTTGGTATCATAGATCCACACCTGATTAGTAATAGTGTTACCATCTACACCACCAATGACATAAATTTTATAACCTACTACTGAAACCCCAAAGCTTGCACCTTTAATAGGCATGGATTTTCCTGTAGTCCAGGTATTGGTTATCGTATTAAAGATTTCCACTGTATCTATAGGTTTTGCATTATTGTAACCACCTAAAATATATATTTTATTTCCTACTACACAAGAAGCTGACTCATGTCGTGCTGTAGGCATTTTAGCTTCAGATTGCCATATACTTGTCTCATCAGCCCATACACTTACACTAGACATTCCTAGCACCAAGCATAACATCATAAAAATTGCTATAAATCGTTTCATATTGTTTCCTTCTTTCTTTATTATATATTTTAACAATATTGTTTCATGTTTCCACTTTCCTTTCAATTCTGTTTTTCCATTT
>DKLE01000102.1 GCA_002455605.1 Firmicutes bacterium UBA6648 | reverse complement strand
ATTGCCTAGTCCCAATCCGATGTTTTTGTGAAGATCTACCAGTTTTCTTGAATTGGCATTATTAAAACGCCTGCCCATACCGGCAACAATAACCATAGGGAATTCCAGCCCCTTACTCTTATGGATTGTCATAATCCGAACAACATCATCATTTTCACCGACAAGAGTCACTTGTCCCATGGGTACTTTTTTATCTTTAATAGCATCTACATAGGTAATAAAACCGTATAAGCCTTTCATCTGTGCAGACTGAAACTGAACTGCTTTATCAATCAATGCTCTCAAATTTGCCTGCCGCTGAGTACCCCCCGGTAACGCACCCACAAAGGTATAATACCCTGTATCCCACAACAGTTTCCAGATTAGCTGATCCAACGGCATAAATTCAGAACTCTGTTTCCATTCCTTCAGCTGAGTTAGAGCTTCTGTACATTTTTCAGCCAAACATCCGCTCTTCGCTTCAGCCCTTTCTGCATAGCGGTTAAAAGCATGGAAATAGGAAGCATTTTTGCAGGTACTTCTTATTTCAGCCAATTCTTCAACTGTAAATCCAAAAATACTGGAATGCAGTACACTAATTAATGGAATATCCTGCTTTCTGTTGTCAATAATTCTAAGCAGATTTAAAAAAATCTGAATTTCTAATGTATCAAAGTAGCCGTCACTGTCGTTTATATGAGTGGGAATATCCATTTCCGTGAGGATCTGCTGAAATTTGTCCGCATAATTTTTCTGCCCCCGCATCAGGATAACTACGTCTCTCTTCGTAAGCGGTCTTTCTTTATTTTTCTTAATATCAAATATGGTTTTTCCTAAGGATTCTTTTATCAGCTTGCCTGCTATGAAAGCTTCTTTTTCAGCAGCTTTCAGCTCTTTTATCTCCTCATCCACTTCCATATCCTCTGTTATTTTCTGATCCACCAAGTGCAGTTCTACCGGATAGTCCCATTCACCTTTATAGGGAACTCCCTTATAGAGAGCAGCGTCTTCATCATATCCCTCCATAAGCTTGGAAAACAAATCATTAACGGCATTGATAACATTTCCCTTGCTTCTAAAGTTAAAATTCAAGTCAATCTTAGCATCCAGCTGATTTTCCTGTTTTTTAAAGTTCTCATATTTATCCATAAAAAGTTCAGGCTCTGCTAATCTGAACTTATAAATACTCTGTTTTACATCACCAACCATAAACACATTATTAGAGCGCTTAATAGCTGCTACCAAGGTATCCTGAACCACGTTACTGTCTTGGTATTCATCAATAAATATGTATTTAAACTTTTCCCTGTACTCTGCCGCAGCCTGATCATTTTTAAGAATCTGCAGGGCATAATGTTCAATATCATTAAAATCTATCAGTTTCTTCTCGTCTTTCTCTTTTCTGTATAGATCATGAAACCTTTTTACCAGCATTGACAGAGTTCTGGCATAAGGATAAACTTTATGCATATCCTCCAATTGCTCTTTCAGAGGCCGAATAAAATAATCTTGTTTTATTCCTTTTAGTGCTTCCTTGCAACGCTCACGATAAATTGCCGCCAATTCTTTCACTTCATCAAACGCTTGTTTTTCATCTTTTGTGGTTACCATTCTGGCATAAGTGATCCTGCCTACTGCCTCAGAAAAGCCTTCAAAATCATCCGACTTAAAGCGCTGAATTATGTCCTCTATGGTTATTAAATCTTCTTTGCATTTCAGGGCAAATTTTACTGCTCCCGCCTCTTCAAAAACCTCAATGGATTTATCATAGTTATCCCTGGCATAATGGAGTTCTCTTTTGATGTGCTGCTTAATCTCTTTAAAAAGCTCCGATTTAAGAAACTCCTCTTCACTCACAGCCATATTTTTTATGCTATTATCAAGCCAATCCCATGGTTCAGGAACACTTTGGATTGTTTTATAAACCTCCAGGATCATCTCTTTTACTGCATTTTCATTCTTGCTGGAAGCATAATTATTCAAAAATTCAATAAAAGCCTGATTTTCTTCTTCAAATAACTCTTCAAATAGCTGTTCCATGGCCTTTGCCTGTAAAATAATCTGCTGAGCCTCATCACAAATCTTAAAATTCGGATCGATTCCTATTATGTGAAAAAACCTTCGTATTACTTCCAATGCAAAAGCATGGAAGGTACTGATATTTGCTTTATAAATGATGTTTAATTGTTTTCGTAAAAAAGCTGTATCACCTGAATTGTTTTCAATTTCAGAAGTTACAGCCTGAATAATTTTTTCTCTCATTTCTGCTGCAGCAGCATTGGTAAACGTCACTACCAGCAATTCACTGACAGAAACGCCTTCACTGATAATCAACTGTTTAATCCGTTCGACTAAAACAGCAGTTTTACCGGAGCCCGCTGCGGCTGCTACCAACATATTTTTATGCCTAAGCTCAATAGCTTCTGCCTGCTTTTCAGTCCATTTCATACTTAACCTAACCTTTTTTCTTTTTACCTGCTTTAGTCCAACTACAATCTCCTTCTATTCTATAAAGAATCCCCATGTATTTCAACAAGAAATTGTTTTTTATACAAATGTTATTTCTCGTTCATATAAAAATGGAACTGCGGTATATTTCACAGTTCCATTTCTAATTAGTTTAAGTATTCGTTTATAAATTATTGTTGTTTTATGTAGTTTGCGATCATAGTGGTTGCTTCCGCTCTCGTTGCATTTGCTCTTGGATTAAAGCTGTAAGAGCCTAAGTTATTTTTCACTCCATTTATGATGCCTGCTTTTTGCATCGCTGTTACTGAATCCTTTGCATAGCTTGCAATCTCACTGTTATCTGCAAATTTAACAGCTTTGTTTACATCTGGAAGTGTTTTCTTTTCCACATTCTCTACATACTTTGAAATCATTACTGACATATCCTGCCTTGTAATGTTGGCATTAGGAGAGAATTTATCATTTCCTGTTCCCCCTGCTATTCCGTTTTTCACTGCCCATTCTACTGCTTTTGCATACCATACTTTTTCCGATACGTCATCGAAAGAAGATTTGGTATACTTACTTAAATCGTCACCGCTCATGTTAGCCAATATCTGAACAAATTCAGCCCTGGTTATCTGACTGTTCGGGGCAAAAAATTCTGAGCTCTTACCCTTTATGATGTCTCTTGCTGCCAGATATAAAATATTGCTTTTAGCCCAGTGGCTGGTGGTATCTGCAAACTTGGCTTCGTTGTAGCCTATGACATAAGTAGACCAGTGGTTATTTTCCATGATAAAATGCTTATTATCGTCAGTCATATACCCATTTTTGATAATTTCCAGTTTTCCATCTGGTTTTAACCAATAAGCCACTACACTCTCTGCCTGTTCGCCAACTCCAAGATTATATGGAACAATGACAGTTGCTGTTCCACCTAGTTCGGAGACAGTCTGGCTTCCATTTTGCATATTAAATTCATATACTGGTCTTCCTTCTATTTTTGCCTTCACTTCGTTCGTCGCTGCTGAAATTTTAGCGATGGCACTTCCTGCTTCCGTCTTTGCAATAATAACACTTAAATCTCCTGCAATATCCTTGGTCAGCGCCTTAATTATTTCCTTATCAAAAGTCACTTCACCTAAGACTGTTATAAAAGTTATTGCTTGTACCGCATCATTACCGAAAGTAGCCACTGAAGCTTTTGGTATGATCGTCTCTACAGACTCAGCCTTATTGTCTGAGGTTACATCAATCCTCAATTCAGGTACAACGTTCTCTTTTCCATCTTTCTGAACAGACTTTACTTTCTCCTGAAGTTCCTTTAAAGCTTTTGTTATATCATCTGGCTTCAAAACAGCCTTTGCTTCTTTTGTTGTATCGTTTAGACTTGCTGTCACCGTTGTTGTAACTGCTACATTATTTGCATTTTTTTGCGTTCTTCCAACTGAGCCACTGCCGTTTTCTACCCCCGGAACATATCCTCCTATGTCACGACCTAAATCTCTTGTATATAGCCACTCTACATAATCATTTTCATAAACTCTTTCTAATGCTGCTGAATGTCCCGGAAATTCACCATTTACCCGATACATCCATCCGCTCTGATTCCCTTTGTCAAATTCAGACAGCCCATTAATTCCCCTTACATATACACCATACTTAGTATTCTTATCTGCAGTCAACTTTACCCCGGTTTTTTCCAGTAAACTGAATGCAGTTTCACCAGACTCAATTTCTATTGCAGTTTTAGAATATTTACCCTTCCAGCTTTCACCAACTGGGCCAGCTATACTAATATATGCTTTTTTTGTTGTCGGTGTAGTAGGAGAATCTCCGTTCAGTGATTTGACCTTCACATTAAATTGTCTTTCAGCACTTATCCCATTTAAGTATATTTTTGCAGTCAATACTACATTGATATCTTCCTTAGCATCTCTGGTGACTTTGCCGTTTTCATTAATTGCAAACAGTTTATTTGGAAGCCATGAAATCGAAGTTCCAAAAAATCCTTGAACCGGTAAAATTAAATCTCCAGTTACTTCGTTGTTGGAATCAATTTCACCCCCGATTTTTAAATTGTGAGCTGAATCATATACCAAATGCTGATTCAAAGTCATATCTGCTGACAGTTTTGAAGTATCTTCACAGTACTTAAATATTAGCGATGTACCTTCTTCCACTTTATACTGCTGGAATGGCTCTTCTATTCTTACGCCATCTCCAGCCTCTGTTTGTTTATAAGCATACCACTTACCTTTGCTGTCCGCTTTAATACCGCCCAGTTCTTGAATACCTTTATCTCCCGCAGTCATACTTATTCCGTTTTCCAAAACTGCTTCCTGCAATACATCTAGCAAGTTTCCGCTTTTTCGTACAGAAACATTCTCTAAAATTTTACCACTTTCTGCCCTTCCATAAATGGTTATCTCAGCAGTTCCTTTTTCTTTCAAGCTATCTACGGCATCTCTCAGACTAAAGTAACTCTGTCCAAAATAATAATTTCTCATTTTTTCATTGTTACTTTGAACAGTTAAAGCAGTTTCATAAGCGGTTTTCAAAGCATCAAAGCTTTTAGCTGTGTATTTACCTTCTCCATTTTCTACAAACTGTTCCGATTTTTGAATCAGCTCATCCAGTTGCTCCGGCTTGACACCTACTCTTCTCCAAACGCTGTCACCGTAATATACGTCACCGAATTCAAGGACAATCTGATTATTAAAACTGTTCATTTCCTTTATTTCCTGACTGTACAGTACATCTAATACTCCGACCCCGCCTTTTTTCCATTCATCCTGAGTCAGGTCAAAACCTGGAATTCCTGTTTTCTGCATGGCCATGAAGCCGCTTACTACACAACCATTAGATAAAGTTAAAAGACCACCTTCAACCCCTCCCGTGTTAAATAGTCCTTTATTTGCTCCGGATTTTTCCTGACTTGCTTTGAGTGCCGCAATAAAATCTGTTAAATCACCAGTAACTTGTGCATCTCCATTACGCATCATAGTGGTGGCCATCGGAATCAAGCTCCATCCCGCAAGATCCGGACCATACTTCAAATCCTTCAATTGACTTTTGAAAAAACCTTCTGTGCTTTGTCTATTATATTTATGTCCGCTCGGGTCAGCTCCGGCAGCATCCAATGCCATGGCAGCCCAGATAGGACTCCCCCATGCACCCCATCCCTTATCAACAAAGTTCTGCAATTTCTCTACATAATTCTCTCCCTGATAATTATACGGATTGTCTCCCTGAGCTAAAATCTGCAGAACTACAGCTCCATAATCAGTTCCCTGCCAATTGCTAGCTTTCCTGTGGCTTTTAACATCATAAACATTAAAATTATAATTTTTAAAATCATCTCCCAGAACGGATTTTGCCGCAAAAATATCCCAATAGGAATTGGTCAGATTGCGCTGATCGTTATAATACGCACGAAGCTGAGCCATAGCTTTCCCCACAACATTCTCTGTCAATATTCGGGACACAGTCACTGGAAATTCTTTTTCTTTTGAATAATCTCCATTGACTACGGTAGCCGTTAAAATCACTCTTTTATCTTCTGTTACGTCTGGAGTTACTTTCCCATCCGCTGCAATTACAGCCGGATCAGAAGATTGCCATGCTATAGTGCTACCATTTTCACCTGTCGTCGGTAAACTTATATCTTCGACCACAAACAACGGAACTGAGAGAGCCTCATAATCCGCTGTTCCTTTTGTGCTTGTCTCATCTGCAATCGCCGGAACTTTGATAATATACGTTTTTGTTTCTGACGCTTCTCCCCGCTTTACGGTAGCTATCAAAGATACAACAGCATCCATTTGCCCTTTTTCCGGTCGGTTCACTTCTCCTGTATTCGGATTAATTACTCCCTCGTTAGAAGATGTCCATACTATACTGCTTCCGTAGTATCCGCTTATGGGTAGCATGAGCTTGTTCATGGCTGAACTCGGTAAGATAATATTTTTTATATCTTTTTCTATGGCTTCCTCATCACTCAGCGCGTTCATGTCATATGTCATAGTTGATAAAATGGCTTTCTCATTTTGATAATCGCCTATAGCCATGGCCATGGTCGCCGTGGCGGTTTCACTGACACTGGTACCACCATCATACCATGAGCCGTTTTTTGCTCTTCCATTGCGCAATTTATCCCACAGCCCGTATTCAATTACTTTATCCCGCTGTCCGCCGGCAATCAGGGCCGATATGTAATAAGACTGCTCCGTTAACGGATAGTCGTTTTGTATGATAGTCTTTGCATTGTCACTAAGCCATTTTAAGCTTTTCAACATACCGTCTACTTCTTGAAGCGCATATTCTTTTAACGGCTTTGTCTCTCCGTTGACCGTCACCGGCGTTTCATCATTCAGCCAGCGGCTGAATAGAAGCACCGCTAAACTCTGATATCTCATATCTTTAGAAGTAATATTTCCTGTAATATCTCCGAAAACTCTTCCACCGCTTGCCTCTGATATGATAGAGAGATTTTTTTGGCCTGCTTTAGAATTTTGTACATCAATCATATGTGACAGTATATCTTCAATGGTGCCGATCCTCCCATATGCCGTGTTTTCTGCCTCATTCCCCCAAGCTGCTCCACCAAAATAGGTTTCTAAAGCCAATGTGGGAAGCACACACCCTGCATATTGATACCCTAACTCCGGTCTAGAAAAGCTACCATTGCTATATTGACGATTTAGCAGCTCCTGAATCAGATCAGTATCCTCCGTGAGTCCTGTATTGGGATTCAGCTTTTCATACTGTCTGGGGTCTTTATTCATGGCCACATAATCTAAGATAGCGCTTACCTCAGGATCACTGAAAAGTGTTCTGTCCTCGTAGTACCCGCCGGTTCCATAAAACTGTGTATTATAAGGGATTCCCCCAAGCTGTGGATCGTTCATTAGAGCAGCCAGCGAAAAGGCCTGATTTGACAGAAATATCCCGTCGGCATAGTTGGTATAGTAGTATTGCTTTAGCAGGTTTACATTTCGTTCCATTGGAAAAGTCTTATCTGCCGGTTCCACTGTAAACACCTTGGATCGAAGCAGCACAGCCTTACTCCCGTCACAGACGATAACCTTTAATTGAACTGCCTCATCCGGCTCTCCTGCTTCAAGAGGAGTAAATGTTTTATTTTCTGATGAAATAATATCTTTATTTGAAGACAGAAAAGAAACATTATTTCCTGCATTTTTAAGGATTCCCAAAAGTTCTTCCGCACCAGCTACTGCATCAATGGCTGTATTTACATCGGCTGCTTCTGAAAAAATTGTTTCCTCTGAAGTTTTCACGCTGCTGTGGTCTGCTTCAGGATTGGCATCCGCCAATCTTAAGAAAGCACATCGCTTATCCGTTTCTTCGCTACTTTCTGCTCTCTTTCCGTAATCCAGCGCAATAGCCGCCAAAGCCGTAGCCTCACCGTTTGCAGAAGTGTCTGTTTGCTTGCGTTTATACTGGCCGTCTTCCATCTGAAAAACTGCTAACGCCTGCCATTCTTCAGATGTTACTACCTCTCCAGTCGACAGCTTTGAAATGATATATGCAGCCATCATTTCACATTGTGTCTTATATGCGAACTCTGTTGTGGGTTTTAAAGTTTTTATTCCATTTAATAAAAACCCATTACTTTTCTCAATATCAGCGGTTGAAGCGGCCGTTGCAAACCCCTGCATCAGCCAAAAATTATTATAAAAGGAAATAAGTTGCGTGTCTGTGCTTTTAATTCCCCATTCGGCCCCTTTAAAAAAATTTTTTTCCTTATTATTAGCTGTTCCCGCTGCCGATTTAGCTGTGGCGACAGCTGCTTTTGCTATATATACATCTTTTCCTTTATTTTCTCCATAATCAGGCCAGTCTTCTTCCCAATAGGCATTCAAAGCTAGTATGGCTAATCCATCTCCTGCTTTAGGATATTTATCCCCTGACGTTTTATCCGTAACAAAAAAACCGGTTTCCTCAAACTGTGATGCCAACAATTCATGTATATAATTACGTCCATAGAAATCAGCGGGATCCCCTCCGACTGCCAAAATATCCAAAACTATTTGCCCCAGCCATGTTTGTGCATTAACGCCATCTGTCTTACTTGCCAAAATATCCGAAGTATCATTTATATCAAAGCCTACCTCTTCTATGTTCTTCATATATAAATGATATTTTGTTTCCATTTCAGAAACGGTGCCTAAAGCCTTCTCACTGGCTCTTTCTCCCACTGCAAAACGGGCTACCCCCTCCATCGGGGCTGAAAGTTCTGCATCTTGCCCTAATATCCTATAATACTCAGTGACTTTTTCCAGCTGAGTTTCCCATGAAGTCTGTTCTTCTTCCTCTAATATGGGCTGAACCAACTGTACATCTTGTTCAAGTTGCATAGTCTCCTCCGGCTCTGTTCTCTCCGGTTGTTCAGCTTTTTCTTCATCAGAAATTCCGGTTTTCTCCGGCTTATTTTTCTGTATTTCTTCCGACTCTGTTGCTGCCTGTTCAGGCTGCTCTATTTTTTTCGTATCCCCTGATTCCATGGCTGCCTGTTCAGGCTGCCTTGTTTCTCCCGTATCCCCAGATGCTGCATCTATTTTTTCCGTATTTTCCATAGTAATTATATCTGACTTTGATGCAGCTTCACTTTCTTGATTGCTTCCTGCAAAACTGAATCCCATATTGCATTGTGACAACAACATCATCACAATCAATGCGGATGCGATTTTTTGTTTCATATTTGAACCTTTCTTATTTCTTAATTTATATAAAATCAAATCTAGATATTTATTTAATACATCAAAAGCAGACGGCAGA
>DKLE01000048.1:11637-12549 GCA_002455605.1 Firmicutes bacterium UBA6648 | reverse complement strand
ATAGTCATACACGTGATCCTTTTATGATTGAAATTTATACATATAGATCGTTCCCTCTTTTGTATCATAAATTTTATTTGAATTTTATTGCAAATTTATCATATCATTGCAATTTAATAAAATCAAGATTTTATATAATAATTCGCCCTTGACAATATATTGTATATAATATATTATATATATAAGAAAATTCCAACAATTTAATCATGTTATGGAGGTAAAAATATGTTTAAGAATTGTATCGTAAGAAGACCTTGTAAAGCAATGGTAGAAGGTATTACATCCGCTCCTGAATTAGGAAAACCGAATTACGAATTGGCTTTGAAACAGCATGATACATATATCGAAGCATTAAAACAATGCGGTGTTCAAGTTACTGTGCTAGACGCTCTTGAGCAATATCCGGATTCTTGTTTCGTGGAAGATCCTGCTGTTATCACAAGCAAATGCGCAATTATCACAAACCCAGGCGCCGGTTCCAGAAACGGCGAAAAAGCAGAAATATTATCGGCTGTTAAAAAATTCTTCCGGGATGATCAGATTGAATATATTACAGCTCCGGGAACATTAGAAGGCGGAGATGTAATGATGGTGGGTGATCATTTTTATGTTGGCCGCTCTGCCAGAACCAACGAAGAAGGAATCAGGCAATTCATAGAAATCTTAGAAAAACATGGCCTTACAGGCTCAGAGGTTCCTTTGGAAAAGGTACTCCATCTGAAAACAGGAGTTAATTACATTGAAAATAACAATATGCTGGTTTCAGGTGAATTCATCCATAAGCCTGAATTTGAAAAATACAACAAAATTATTATTCCGGAGGATGAAGCTTACGCTGCTAACTGCATTTGGATGAACGGAAAAGTAATTGTTCCTGAAGGCTATCCTACAGTTGAAAAAGCTGTAAAAGAT
>DKLE01000048.1:0-11436 GCA_002455605.1 Firmicutes bacterium UBA6648 | reverse complement strand
AAGATGCCGGTTATGAAATCATTCTCGTAGATACTTCTGAATATAGAAAACTGGATGGCGGTCTCAGCTGCTTGTCTCTACGTTTCTAATTGCCGGCTTACGACAATAAAAAATTCCTGTCTTGTAAAACTAAAATAAGCCCATAAGTTATATAGTTTGTAAAAAATTATGGGGGTGTTTGAATCATCCCCATGAATATTGTTTCTATTCAAGAAAGGGGAATTATTATGAGCGATAATTCTTTAGATCAGACTAGAAATCTTGGGACTATAAAATTAACAATGTTTGCAATAGGCACTACCTTAGCAAGCGGTGTATTTAGTTTATCCGGTGACTTCGCTGCAGGCGGTGCACACACCTTAGGGGTATTAATCGGATGGCTTATTTGTGGAATAGGTATGTTTGGTCTTTGCATGTGCTTCTTCAGACTAAGCTACGTAAAACCTGAGCTGACAAGCGGTATCTATAACTATGCAAAAACAGGTTTTGGTGAATACATCGGTTTTAATGCCGCATGGGGATATTGGTTAAGTGCGATTTTAGCTCAAATTTCATTCGTAACGTTATTTTTTTCCGCACTAAGCTATTTCTTCCCAGTCTTTGGTTCCGGGAGCAATTTACTGTCAATCCTATGCGGTTCTATTTTGATATGGTTGATAGCTTTATTAATACTCAAAGGAGTAAACGAAGCAGTCTCCATTAACGTTGTCGTTGTTTCTGCCAAAATCCTTCCAATCATTGTCATGGTTATCGCTATTATTTTTGCAGGAGCCTTTGATTTAAAAATATTTATGGAAAATTTCAAAGGGGTTGAAGGGGGCATGAGCCTTCTTGAACAAGTGAAATCTACTGCATATGTTACTGTGTGGGTATTTATCGGTATTGAAGGAGCAGTAGTTCTTTCCGGACGTGCAAAAAGTACAGTCATCGCCGGACGTGCGACAGCTATCTCCTTTCTGTCCTTGTTAATCTTGTACTTTATTATTTCGATTCTCAGTATGGGAGTCCTCACTACAGAAGAATTAGCGGCCCTTGGCAATCCGCCCATGGCAGGAGTTCTTGAAGCTGTTGTAGGACCTTGGGGTGCGGCCTTAGTAAACCTTGCCGTTATCATTTCACTGGGAGGAGCTATGTTTTCCTATTCCATACTCAGTATAGACAGTGCCTATGGACCTGCATCACACAGCTGCTTCCCTAACATATTTACAAAATTAAACAAGAACAATTCGCCTGTTGTATCCGTAATTATTACAACATTAATTGTTCAGGCATTTTTAATCATTGTTTACTTTAATGAATCCTCTTATCAGGTTTGCTATACTCTTTCAACAAGCGCTATTATGTTCCCTTATATTTTCTCGGCTTTATACTGCCTGCAGATTACTATGAAGGGAGAAGGTCTGGAACATTCCAGCGGTATTGAAAAGTCAAAAGCTTGGTTGTTTGCAGTAATAGGCAGCATTTATGGAGCATGGCTCCTATATGCCAGCGGTGTTACCTATATTCTTATTTCTGCATTATTATACGGACCCGGTACCTTGCTTTACATATATACTCGAAAAGAGCAAAGCAAACAGCTCCTGCCCAGCAGCCTGGATAAGATCACTTTCATTATTATGACATCAGCTTTTGTACTTTCCATAATAATGCTTTATAACGGCACTATTCAACCATTTTAAGTCAATAAAAAAGACAGTTCCCATGAACTGTCTTTTTGTCTGTCCTTTACTGTTTATCTGGAATTCAGTACGCAGTAATCCAGCTTGGTCTCTGCTTTTTTCAGCTTAACAGCAGTCATAAATGCTTCTGCCGTATCCATACAGGTTAAAACAGGAAGTCCTCTTTCTATTGCCTTTCTTCTGAGAATAAAATCCTCTCTTTCCGGTCTGTTGGCAATGCTTGGTACATTGATGAAAAGGTTGATTTCTTCCCCGATCATATCTTTTGCATCTTCAAAATTTAGTTTAACCGCATCAATGCCGTTTTCTATAAAATAGTCATAGGTCCATTCTGAGCAGTACATCTTATATCCCTGTGTCTGATACATTTTAACTACATTCAGAGTATGCTCTGTTCTCTCCGTATCCCTCAAAGCAAAGTAAGCACCGCCTTCAACAGGTATTCGGATATTTGCTGCCAGAAAACCTTTATAAATGGCTTTGTCTAACTCGTGATCAATGCCTAAAACTTCTCCGGTGGATTTCATTTCAGGTCCCAGAGTAACATCCACATCAGTCAGCTTTGCCCCTGAAAAAACAGGTACTTTAACTGCGTATTTCCCCACATGTTTATAAAGACCTGTGCCATATTCAAAATCCTTCAGCTTTTTGCCCAGCATGGCCGATACAGCCAGCTTAATCATAGGCACTCCGGTAACCTTACTTAAAATAGGCACTGTTCTGGATGCTCTCGGATTTACTTCAATTACATATACGTTTTTGCCGTCAAAAGCATATTGTATATTTACCAGCCCGATTACATGCAGGGCTTTAGAAATCCTTTCTGTATAATCAATAATTGTATCAATGGTACTCTGCTGCAGGGTATGAGGCGGATATACAGTCATGCTGTCACCGGAATGAACCCCTGTCCTTTCGATATGTTCCATAATTCCCGGAATCAAAATGTTCTCCCCGTCTCCGATTGCGTCAACTTCTACTTCCTTTCCCTGAATATACTTATCAATGAGTACAGGATGCTCCCTAGTCAGTGAGACTGCTTCTCTTAAATATTTCCGAAGCTCTTCATCGCTGTATACTACCTGCATGGCTCTTCCGCCTATAACATAGGAAGGTCTTACAACTACGGGATATCCCAACTCAGCCACCGTTTTAAAGGCACTTTCCTCATCCGTCACTGCACGTCCCTCCGGTGTGGGAATACCTAATTCCTGCAGTAATTCAATAAATTTTTCTCTGTCTTCTGCCAGATCAATGGATTTAAAGCTTGTACCCAAGATTTTAATACTTCTTTTATGCAGCTGCTCTGCCAAATTCAAAGAAGTCTGTCCTCCAAACTGAAGAACAACGCCATCAGGTCTTTCTTTCTTGATAACATTCATTACATTGTCTACATGTAATGATTCGAAATACAGCTTATCAGAAGTATCAAAATCTGTACTTACAGTCTCAGGGTTGTTATTCATCAGGATTGCCTCATATTCCATATCCTTTATGGCCCAAACTCCTTGGACACAGCAATAGTCAAACTCTATCCCCTGCCCAATTCGAATAGGTCCCGAACCGATTACTAAAATCTTTTTATTCTGAGAGATTTTACTTTCATCTTCCCCCTCATAGCAGGAGTAATAATACGGAGTCACCGCATCAAATTCTCCCCCACAGGTATCTACCACTTTGTACACAGGATAAATGTCATTATACACTCGCATATCCTGCAAGACTTCTCTTGGAATACTTGTCAGCCCCAGAATTTCCACATCTGTAAAGCCCATGGCTTCCGCTTCCAGAAGCAGCTCTGCATTGAGCTCCTCCGTGCTTAGGGTTTTCTCCATGTCAATGATATTCTTAATCTTATTTAAAAACCATCTGTCTATTTTAGTTTTTTCAAAAATATCTTCAATGCCGTACCCTCTTCTCATAGCTTCCGCTACACAAAAAATCCTTTCGTCGTCACAAGCCTCCAGCTTTTTAATTAATCGATGGTTTTCCAGCTTTGTCACAAAGGGAACCCGCAGCCCGTTGCACTTTACTTCCAGAGAAGTCACTGCTTTTAATAGGGCACTTTCAAAGGTTCTGCATATAGACATGACCTCTCCCGTTGCTTTCATCTGAGTCCCCAGCTTTCTGGAAGCATTTCCGAACTTATCAAAAGGCCACTTAGGAAATTTAACTACACAATAGTCCAAAGTAGGTTCAAAACAAGCACTTGTATTCTGTGTCACATAATTTTTCAGTTCATCTAAATTATATCCCAGAGAAATTTTAGCTGCAATTTTTGCAATGGGGTAGCCTGCGGCTTTTGATGCCAAAGCGGAGGAACGGCTTACCCTTGGATTTACTTCGATTACAATATATTCACTGGTATCCGGATTTAAAGCGAATTGTACATTACATCCGCCTTCAATCTTAAGGCTTCGGATAATTTTTAGAGAAGAATCCCGAAGCATCTGATATTCTTCATCCCTCAGGGTTTGAGTAGGTGCCACCACGATACTGTCTCCTGTATGTACCCCTACCGGATCCAGGTTCTCCATGCTGCAGATGATAATGCAATTGTCTTTGGAATCACGCATTACCTCATATTCAACTTCTTTCCATCCCGCTACCGACTTTTCCAGTAATATCTGCCCAATAGCGCTGTTTTCAAGACCTCTTTGACAATACAGTGCCAACTCCTCGTCATTGTTGGCAATACCGCCTCCTGTCCCGCCTAGGGTAAATGCCGGACGAATTATAACAGGGTATCCGGCATCTTTAACAAATGCTTTACATTCATCCAGGTTAGTGGCAATAATACTTTTAGGAATGGGCTCTCCGATTTCCAGCATCAGTTTTTTAAATTCTTCTCTGTCCTCTGCTTTTTTGATGCTATCCTTGTTAATGCCTAAGAGCTCTATTCCCAGCTCTTTTAGAATCCCTTTTTCGTCTAATTCCATGGCAAGATTCAATCCGGTCTGCCCCCCAAAGCCCGCCAAGATTCCGTCCGGTCTTTCTTTCTGCAAAATCTGCTGTAAAGCTTCTTCTGTGAGGGGTTCCATATATACGGTATCAGCAATGCCCTCGTCGGTCATAATAGTAGCCGGATTGCTGTTTACGAGAATGGTTTTAATTCCTTCTTCTTTAATGGCCTTACATGCCTGAGTTCCCGCATAATCAAATTCAGCGGCCTGTCCTATAATAATCGGACCAGATCCGATTATCAGCACTTTTCTAAGATAATTCTTCTTTGGCATTATAGTACACCGCCTTCCATCATATTTACAAATTTATCAAATAAGTATTGGTTGTCATTCGGTCCCGGTGAAGCCTCCGGATGATATTGTACAGAGAATATAGGAAGATCTCTGTGTTTCATTCCCTCCACAGTTCCGTCATTCAGATTGATATGGGTCACTTCCATACCTTTTAAGATAATACTGTTAGAATCTACGGCATAGCCGTGGTTTTGAGATGTGATATATGAACGATTGGTGTCCTTGTCATAAACACCATGATTGGCCCCTCGGTGCCCGTACTTTAATTTATAAGTCTTTCCCCCTGAAGCCAATGCTAATATTTGATGCCCCATACATATGCCAAAAGTAGGAACAGTCCCCATAATATCTTTTGTCACTGAAATGGCTTCTGCAGCTGCCTCCGGATCTCCCGGCCCATTGGTTAAAAAAATGCCGTCCGGTTTGATACTCATAATTTCTTCAGCACTTGTCCCATAAGGAAAAAGATGCAGCTCGCATCCTCTTATATTTAATCCATCTAAAATACTCTTTTTTACACCAAAGTCCAGTACTGCTACTTTTTTTGTCTTCATACCCTCCGGTGCTTCAATAACCTTTTTTTCTGCTGTAGCAGCGATTTTCATCCAATCGCTTCTAAGTGCAGTTTCAGAGCAAAGCTTTTGCGCTTCTTCTACTGTAATTCCCTCATTGCTGATCACGCATTTAATCGTGCCTTCGTTTCGAATCTTCTTTGCTATTCTTCTGGTATCCACTTTCCATATACCCGGAATTTTCATATCCTTCAGCCATTGATCAATGTTCATGATGCAATTGGAGTTTGAAGGAGTAAAGCAGATATCTTTGGCTACTAATCCAAATGCATAAATCTTATCGGATTCATTATCTATCTTGCTTATTCCATAGTTCCCAATCAGAGGATATGTCATCGTAATGATCTGACCCATATACGAAGGATCCGTAAGCGTTTTTTGGTATCCGGTCATTCCCGTATTAAAAACCAGTTCACCTACTTTTGTTGTTTTATGTCCGAAACCTTTTCCTGTAATTACAGTTCCATCTTCCAAATATAACAGCGCTTCCATGTTACGACCTTCCCTTTCTTTATTATATCTGTAACTTTTAAATGGATTGTTATTCCAATCTGATTTTCTAAATAATTATACACTCCTTTTTATTTTTATGCAACATTAATATTTATACGTCTTTCCTTTTTGACTTTCCAACCCATTAGTATATCATAAAAAAATAAATCTGTCACCATAAAAATGATGACAGATTTATTTTTTATCTATTTGTTTTTTTGTAAATCTCCTTAAAGGCTCTGCTTACTTGAATAAGAATGGTTGGTGCAATGGCACAAGCTACAATATATCCCATATTTTCAGAGGACAGTTCTGCTACCTGAAATACTCTCTGCAGAAGATCAATAGTGAGAACAGCGAACAATAACGCGGTTCCCAGCGCAAAAGCTCCTAAACTATAGGGATTGCTAAACAATCCTAATTTAAAAATGGATTGACTTCCCCTGGAATTAAAACCGTGCCACAGTCTGGCAAAACAGAGAGTTGCAAATGCCATGGTAGATGCGGTTGCTGTTCCTATCATCAGTCCCTGATAATAAGCCACCAAAGTAAAAATAGCAATTAACAGTCCCTGAATGGCGATTTCCACTAAATATCTCCTGGTCAGTATTGGTTCGTCGCTTTTTCTAGGGGGTTCTTTAAGCAAATCAGCTTTCGGTTTTTCCATACTGATGGCAATAGCCGGAAGACTGTCTGTTATCAAGTTGATAAAAAGTAAATGTACGGCCATAAACGGTATTGGCAATGCCATTAAAGAAGTGTACAATACCGCTATTATGCCTGAGGTATTACCCGAAAGGAGAAATCGTATGGAATTTTTAATATTCGTGTAAATATTCCTTCCATTGGCAACGGATTTAACAATAGTGGCAAAATTATCATCGGTCAATATCATTGAAGCCGCGTCCTTGGATACATCCGTACCGGTTATTCCCATGGCAATACCAATATCAGCCTTCTTTAAAGCCGGTGCGTCGTTTACTCCATCTCCAGTCATGGCAACAATGTGCCCTTTTTTCTGCCATGCGTCAACGATTCTGATTTTATGAGCCGGCGTAACTCTGGCATAAACGGAAATCTCTGATATTTCTTTATTTAAACGCTCGTCGGATATTTCATCCAGTTCCATTCCAGTTATAGCTTTTTTGCCTGCTTTTAAAATTCCGATTTCCTCGGCAATAGCTGATGCTGTTATCTTATGATCACCGGTTATCATAACAGGCATAATACCGGCGGTCAAACAATTGACTACAGCATCTTTAGATTCTTCTCTAGGGGGATCCTGCATAGCTATCAGTCCAATAAAGGTAAAATTATTTTCATCAGCCAAAGAGAGTTCTTCTGTACCGATATTTTTCTGAGAAAAAGCCAATACCCTCAATCCTTTTTTAGAATACGCTTCATTTTGTTCCTGAGCTTTTTTCATGTCCTCTTCCGTAATCGGCCGTTCTGTTCCATTGCTGTATATAAACTTTGACTTATGGAGCATAGCATCTACAGCGCCTTTTGTTATCATTACATAGGCTCCCCCGATTTTGTGCAAGGTACTCATCAGCTTTCTGTCTGAATCGAAAGGAAGCTCAGATATCCTTGGATAGTCAGCTAATACTTGTTTGTAATCTTCTTTTATATTCATATAGTATTCTATCAGAGCTGTTTCTGTGGGATCTCCCAAAACTTTGCCTTCTGTTACCGAACTGTCATTGCAGAGTATGGCTCCCATCAGAAGCCTATCGTTTGACAATTGGCCTTCATCTGCCAAATACGTATTTTTCACAGTCATTTTATTTTTAGTCAGCGTTCCTGTTTTATCTGAACAAATAATGGATACACAGCCTAAGCTCTCTACTGCTTTTAAATTTTTCATAATAGCATTTTCTTTTACCATTTTTGACGTTCCAAGGGCTAAAGATATGGTTACAATAGAGGATAAAGCCTCCGGTATAGCCGCCACTGCCAATGCTACCGCGAACATCAGAGACTCTAACACACCCATGCCTCTATAAATACATATACCTAAAATGCAGGCACAAATAATCATAATTATAATAGATAATTTTTTGCCAAAGGCATCCAGACTGACTTGCAGGGGAGTCTTCCTCTCCTTTGTTTCATTCATCAGCTGAGCTATTTTTCCCAGCTCAGTGTCCATACCAACCCCGGTAACAACAGCAAGCCCTCTCCCATAAGTAACCTGAGTTCCTGAAAAAACCATATTATCCTGATCGGCTAAGGTTTTATCTCCTTCTATTTTGTCTGAAATTTTGTTGATACTTTCTGTTTCTCCCGTTAATGAGCTCTCATTAACTTGCATAGAATAGCACTCAATAATTCTTCCGTCAGCCGGGACAACATCTCCAGCCTCCAGCACTAATATATCACCGGCCACAATATTTGCCGCTTCGATTCCTCTTCTTTTTCCATCTCTGATGACTTTAGCCAAAGGAGAGGCTAATTTTTTTAAACTGTTTAAAGATTTTTCCGCTTTAAAATGCTGTACCGTACCTAAAATAGCGTTCAATACAATGACTACCAATATTACAATCGTACTTTCCAGGTTTCCCGTAAAAATAGAAATAATTGCCGCAGCAATTAAAATGATAACCAGCAAATCTTTAAACTGAGAAAAAAATACCTTCAGCACTCCTTGTTTCTTCTCTTCCGCAAGCTGATTTTTACCGTATTTTTCTTCATTCTCCTTTACTTGCTGTTCCTTTAATCCCTCTTTTGAAGAATTTAACTCTTTGATTACTTCCTCTGCTGTCATTTTATAGAACATTTTACGCACTCCATTCTTCATTAATATGCTAAATATTAGTATGCTTATTTTGACATATTCTATTCTTCTACCCAACTTCTATCAATCTTTTAAATGTTAATTTGTTGTTAATTAAATGTTAAATATTACTAATAATATAAAAGCCAAAAGAAGCAATCTTTTGGCTTTTTACACTATAAATCGTCTCTATTTACCGGGCAGCTCATGCATCTTGGGCCGCCCCTTCCTCTTGAAAGCTCTGAGCTTGGTATGGTTAAAACCTTGATACCCTTTTTATCCAGAAGATCATTGGTCACATAATTTCTCTCATAGGTTACCACAACCCCGGGTGCAATAGCTAACGTGTTTGAGCCATCATTCCACTGTTCTCTCTGGGCTGCCATGGCATCGTTTCCGCCGCAGCGTATCAGTTCTACCGACGGCAGCTTCAGCTCATCTTTTAAAATATTCACAAGCTCATCCTGTATGCTTAAAAAAGAAGCTTTTCCTTCTTTATCTAAAGTGATCTCATAAATCTGTAACGGACCCTCTATTTCTGGATGAATAGTAAATTTATCATAGTCTACCATAGTAAATACCGTATCTAGATGCATGAAAGCTCTACTCTTTGGAATATCGAAGACCAATATTTTTTTAAAGGAAGATTTATTCAAAATATTTTCTGCAAACCGTTCTATTCCCGCGGCGGTTGTCCGCTGGCTTAAGCCTATGGCCACAATGTCCTTGGAAAGCACCAGAACATCTCCGCCTTCTATAGAATAATCCTGATCATAGCCGTACCATTGCTGTGTTCCTTCCGGGGCAAAGCTCGTATTGTATTTAAACATATATTCCAGAAGCAAAGCCTCACGTCTTCTTGCATTGGTATGCATATGATGAATATTTACACCATTTCCCACACACGCTCCCGGATCCCTGGTGAAATATAAATTCGGCATGGGATCGGTATAATAAGGATATCCGGACGCTATATAGTCCGCTAAGGAATGGGATTCCACCTTCCCGATATCCGTCTTCTTGATGCCTGCAATTACTGTCTCTACTACCTGTTTCGGTGTCATGGCGGAAAGATAATCATTTAAAGCTTCTTCCACAGCCTTAGAGTAAACTTCACTTTCCTTTACAAACTTCTCTATAAACTCTTTTTTTATCGTGGGGTTCTCTAAAGCTTTAGCTGTTTCATCCACATAATAGATGACCTCTGCACCATTGTCTCTCAGCAGATTGGCAAAGCGGTCATGTTCCTGTTGCGCCACCTGCAAAAACGGAATATCATCAAATAGCAGCCTTTCAAAATTATCAGGTACTAAGCCTTCTATTGCACCATCTAAACGGTGCAATAACACTTTGTTCAATTTTCCTATTTCAGAATAATTATTTACTCCGGGTTTCATTGTCAACCCTCCTTAGTTTTTTTCAATCATTCTTCATTATTCCACTAAAAGTCAAAAACATACTTTGCAGGTCAAAATTTAGCTTTCATTGGCCTCTCTCATTTGGCAGGCTTCACTCCGTAATACTGATAGTAACAAACTTCAATATTTCCGTTATACAGCTTTCTCCTTCTATCTGCCGGTTTTCCGAATACTTGCTTCTCTATTGTTTTATCCGGTGTAATCATGAACAGAGACCAGCTAGGGTTTTGTTTGAGAAAATTTTTCAACTTATTATAGATCTTTCGGATTTCATCCTTTTCCCCGATTCGTTCTCCATACGGAGGATTGGTAATGATGATCCCCCCCTGTTCCAAAGCTTCCAATTCGGTCATATTCATTCTTTTAAATACAATACAGTCATCCACCCCTGCGTCTGCTGCATTTTCTTCTGCTGCCTCTATGGCTGCCGGATTGATATCATAAGCTTGAATGCGGATATCCTTATCGTCTTGTATCTCTTGGAAAGCTGCTTTTCTTTCTTCCTTCCAAATTTTCTCCGGAATTATATCCCATTTTTCAGCAGCAAAATGTCGATTTAATCCGGGCGCTATATTTTTAGCAATCATGGCAGCTTCAATAGGGATAGTGCCGGATCCGCAGCAAGGATCCACCAGAAGCCTGCCCTCTCTCCAGAAAGATAACTGAACCATAGCTGCTGCTAACGTCTCTTTTATAGGGGCAGTCACCGCATTCTGACGATACCCTCTTTTATGAAGTCCTTCCCCTGTAGTATCCAGGGTAATGGTAGCCCTATCCTTCAGCAAGGTTACTTTAACAACATATTCGGCACCGGTTTTTTCAAAACGCTCCATTCCGTAGGTTTCTTTCAGTCTTTCTATAATAGCCTTTTCCGAAACACTTTGACAGCTTCTCATACTGAACAATTTAGATTTAACTGAGGTGCAATTTACCTTAAAATTACCATCGGCAGGAATCCATTCCTCCCAGGGGATTCCTTTCATATTCTGAAATAGCTCTTCGAATTCCAAAGCTTCAAATTCACCCATTTTAACCAGCACTCTATCGGCACATCTGAGCCAAAGATTTGATTTTACGATGGCTCTTTCATCTCCTATATACGTTATTTTAGCATCCTCTGATTTAATTATTTTGTAACCCAAGCTCTCAATTTCTCTTTTCACTACCGCTTCAAGTCCAAATGTGGAAGTTGCAATCAATTCCAGCTTCATTCTTTCCTCTACTTTCTCTTATATCGTTATA
>DKLE01000049.1:1187-6475 GCA_002455605.1 Firmicutes bacterium UBA6648 | reverse complement strand
AACGTCACCTTTTTTAACAACGCCGCCGGGTGTTGCTTCTTTAACAGCGCAAACGATTATATCTCCAATATTCGCAGACTTACGGCTAGTACCGCCAAGAATACGGATACACAATAGTTCCTTCGCACCTGAATTGTCAGCAACCTTTAATCTAGTTTCTGTCTGAATCATAATCTGGTGCCTCCTTTACTTAACTTTTTCGATAATGTTAACAAGTCTCCATCTCTTATCCTTTGATAGAGGTCTTGTTTCCATGATTCTTACTTTATCTCCGATATTGCATTCATTATTTTCATCGTGAGCTTTGACTTTCTTAGTTCTCTTTACGGCTTTACCATAAAGGGAATGTCTTACGAAGTCTTCCATCGCAACAGTGATGGTCTTATCCATCTTGTCGCTTACCACGATACCGACCTTAGTCTTTCTTCTGTTTCTCTCAACTGTCATATTACATCCTCCTTTCTACTAGCCCTGAACCTTTGCAAGCTCTTTTTCTCTGATAATGGTTTTAACTCTAGCAATCTGTTTCTTCGTTTCTCTTAATTTTATAGGGTTTTCTAACTGACCTGTTACGTGCTGAAATCTCAAGTTGAACAATTCGTTTTTCATCTTTTTCAATTCAGTAGTAAGCTCAGTCTCTGTCATTTCTCTCATTTTCTTTAATTCCATTATGCTTCACCACCCTCTGCTAATTCTTGTCCTTTGATGGCAAACTTACACTTCACTGGCAGCTTATGCATAGCAAGTCTCATTGCTTCTCTGGCCTTTTCTTCTGAAACGCCCTGAATTTCAAACATTACTCTACCAGGTTTAACTACTGCTACCCAATACTCAGGAGCACCTTTACCGGAACCCATACGTACTTCAGCTGGCTTCTTTGTAACCGGCTTGTGTGGGAAAATATTAATATATACTTTACCACCTCTCTTAATAGATCTTGTCATAGCTATTCTGGCAGCCTCGATCTGATTTGAGGTGATCCAACCACATTCCTGTGAAACTAGACCGTATTCACCATAGGCAATTTTGTTACCTTTAGTTGCAACGCCCTTCATTCTTCCTCTGTGGACTCTTCTGCGTTTAACGCGCTTTGGCATTAACATCGCTGTCTTCCTCCTTTCTCTATGCCGGAAGTACACTTCTTATATATAGTCGTTCTTGTACCCGGCTCTCTATCTATTATTCAGTCGCTTCTACTTTTTCTTCAGCAGTTTCAACTACAGGTGCAGCTTCAACCTTTGGAGTTTTTCTTACTCTTGGGTTTATTGCCTTTGGAGCTTCAGCCTTAGCATCTCTGTTGTCTCTTCTAGGTCTTCTGTCTCCGTCATTTCTGTTATCTCTTCTGCCTCTTCTATCGCCGTCTCTTCTGTCTCTTCTTCCTTCTTTTTCTTCAGGAATAGGGCTCTTTAATCCTTTGTCAAGGATTTCGCCATGGTTGATCCAAACTTTAACACCGATCTTACCGTAAGTAGTATCAGCTTCAGCGAATCCATAATCGATATCAGCTCTTAAAGTGTGTAGAGGAACATTACCTTCACTGTACTTTTCGCTTCTAGCGATTTCAGCTCCGCCAAGTCTTCCTGAACAAAGAACCTTAATACCTTTTGCTCCAGACTTCATGGTTCTTCCAATAGCCTGCTTCATAGCTCTTCTGAAAGAAATTCTTCTTTCTAATGCCTGTGCAATGCTTTCAGCAGTAAGTTGTGCATCCATTTCCACTTTTCTGATCTCAATGATACTGATTTCAACTTCCTTGCCTGTCATCTTAACGATGTCCTTCTTCAGTGCATCAATGCCATCTCCGGCTCTTCCAATTACCATACCCGGCTTACCTGTTAATATGATAACCTTAATTTTTCCGGCTGCTGCTCTTTCAATTAAAACTTTTGAAACGCCTGCAACATATAATTTTTTCTTTGTATATTCTCTAACTTTCTGGTCTTCTATAAGAAAATCAGCGAAATTGTTCTTGCCAGCATACCATTTGGAATCCCAGTCTTTTATAATGCCCACTCTTAACCCATGTGGACTTACTTTCTGACCCATTTAATGAACCTCCTATCTTAGTTTCTTTCCTTAAGGGTAACCCCAATATGGCTACTTCTCTTAAGGATTACTGATGCTCTACCTTGTGCTCCCGCTCTCCATCTCTTCATAGTTGGTCCCTGATGAGCATACACCTCAGCAACATATAGATTGTCTGGATTCATATCAAAGTTGTTTTCAGCGTTTGCAGCAGCAGACTTAACAACCTTTTCAATTATTTCAGAACCCTTACCAGGTGTAAATTTTAAAATGGTAAGTGCCTCATTTAAGTCTTTTCCTCTTACTAAGTCAGTAATAGGCTTTAGCTTTATAGGAGACATTCTTACATATTTTGCAATTGCTTTTGCTTCCATCTTCTTACATCTCCTTTACTTATTTTTTCTTAGTAGTTCTGTCCGCAGCGTGACCTCTGTAGTTTCTCGTCGGAGCAAATTCTCCAAGTCTGTGTCCTACCATATCTTCAGTGATATATACCGGAACGTGCTTCTTGCCGTCATGCACTGCAATTGTGTGTCCCACCATCTGGGGGAATATTGTAGATGGTCTTGACCATGTCTTAATTACTTTCTTTTCGTTAGCTTCGTTCATTGCCATAATAGCCTTCAAAAGCTTAGCGTTTACGAAAGGGCCCTTTTTAAGTGATCTACCCATTATCTATGCTCCTTCCTATTTTTCATTTCTCTTCTTTACGATATACTGATTAGAAGCTTTATTCTTCTTTCTAGTCTTCAGCCCAAGAGCAGGTTTACCCCATGGAGTAACCGGACTAACTCGACCGATTCCAGCCTTACCTTCACCACCACCGTGTGGGTGATCGTTAGGGTTCATTACGGAACCTCTTACAGTAGGTCTCCATCCCATATGTCTCTTTCTGCCGGCTTTACCAATCTGAATATTAGCATGCTCACCGTTTCCAACTTCGCCGATAGTAGCTCTGCATTCCATTCTAACCTTTCTTACTTCTCCGGAAGGCAGTCTAACCTGAGCATAATCGCCTTCCTTAGCCATAAGCTGAGCACCGTTACCAGCTGAACGAACCAGCTGAGCACCTTTTCCATGCTTCAGTTCGATGTTGTGAATAACTGTACCTACCGGGATATTGGCAAGAGGAAGAGCATTTCCTACTTTAATATCTGCATCAACACCTGACACGATTACATCCCCAACATATAGCTTATCAGGAGCAATAATATATCTCTTTTCACCATCCGCATAAACAATCAATGCGATATTCGCACTTCTGTTCGGATCGTACTCGATTGTAGCAACTTTTCCCGGAATACCATCTTTATTTCTCTTAAAGTCGATGATTCTGTATTTCGGTCTGTATCCGCCACCTCTGTGTCTTACTGTAATCTTACCTCTTACATTTCTTCCGGAATGCTTCTTAAGAGTTACTGTAAGAGACTTTTCAGGGGTGCTTGTTGTAATTTCCTCAAATGTTGAAACCGTCATTCCTCTTAATCCAGGAGTGGTCGGATTATACTTTTTGATTCCCATATTTTTCGTCCCTCCTTATAGACCCTGGAAGAATTCGATTTCCTTACTGCTATCAGTAAGAGTAACAATCGCCTTCTTTGAAGCCGCAGTTCTACCTACGTTTCTTCCCATTCTCTTAACTTTACCTTGAACATTCATGATGTTTACTTTTTCTACTTCTACACCAAAGATTTCTTCGATAGCCAATTTAACCTCAGTCTTATTGGCGTCTGTAGCAACTTTGAAAGTGTATTTCTTTACCTGTGCGTTATCCATACTTGTTTCGGAGATAACCGGCTTAATAATTACATCGTAAGCAGTTCTCATTATGAATACACCTCCTCAATTTTATTGATCGCCTCTTTCGTAACAATGAAACTTGTGTGGTTGATAATCTCATACACGTTCATTGTTCCTACTAAAGCTGTTCTTACTCCAGGAATATTAGCAGCTGAACGAATTACGTTTTCATCCTTTTCAGCCATAACGATTAATGCTTTTTTAGCAGCATTTACATTTCCTAATACTTTGATCATTTCCTTTGTCTTAGGAGCTTCAAAGTTTAACGTATCAAGTACGATAATTTCCTTCTCTGCAACCTTTGAGGAAAGAGCGGACTTCATTGCAAGTCTTCTTAATTTCTTAGGAACTGTGTATCTGTAATCTCTTGGCTTTGGTGCAAATACTACACCACCGCCGATCTGTGATGGGTCTGTTGTACTACCCTGTCTGTGACGACCAGTACCTTTCTGTCTGAAAGGCTTTCTGCCGCCGCCTCTAACTTCGCCTCTATTTTTAGCTGACTGCGTACCCTGTCTTTGGTTAGCCAGATAATTTTTTACTACTGCATGAACAGCGTTCTGATTTGGTTCGATACCAAAAATCGCATCGTTTAAGTCAACGCTTCCAACTTCTGCTCCTGCCATGTTTAGCATAGTTACTTTTGCCATTTTCTACTTCCTCCTTTCTGAAGTCTTTATCTATTTGTCCTGACTTTTTACTGCATATTGGATGCGTAGTAAACCGCCTTTTACTCCAGGCACAGCGCCTCTTACAAGCATAAGGTTTCTTTCTTCAATAACCTTTACCAAAACAACGTTCTGTACAGTTACTGTGTCACGGCCCATTCTACCAGGACCTTTGTTTCCCTTAAATACTCTCGAAGGATAAGTACCTGCCGCTAATGCACCAGCAAGTCTCTTGTGCTTTGAACCGTGAGTTGTAGGCCCTCTGTGGTGTCCATGTCTCTTAATGTTACCCTGAGTTCCTTTACCTTTTGAAGTTCCTGTTATATCAAGCTTCTTGCCGATTTCAAAATCTGCAGCTGTGATAGTCTGTCCAACTTCATAATTTTCGCCATCCTCAAGTCTGAACTCAGCAAGATGCTTCTTTAAATCCAGACCATTTTTAGTAAAATGACCAGTTAACGGCTTATTTACTCTGTGAGCTTTTGTATCTTCGAAACCGATCTGAGCTGCGTTGTAGCCATCAGTCTCAGTTGTTTTTACCTGAGTTACTACTACAGGACCAGCTTCGATAACTGTTACAGGAATAACTTCTCCTGCCTCTGAGAAAATCTGAGTCATTCCGATTTTCTTCCCTAAAATAGTTTTCATATTTTTTTCTCCTTTTCTACTTACAGCGGATTGCCCTGGTTTTGAAGCCCTAACCCGATTTGCCCAGCAAATCGCCGGTAGGTCTCATGCAAGAAATTCACAAATCTCTGATTTGTAGAATTTTACTGCGGAAGCCTGCTCGGATTC
>DKLE01000049.1:0-876 GCA_002455605.1 Firmicutes bacterium UBA6648 | reverse complement strand
CGGAAGCCTGCTCGGATTCGTATCCTCTTCTGCAACACAGGATGCAGATTTGCACCAAGCTTCACTCTCATGCAATCTTTCTAAGGGGAGTACCCTTACCACTATTAAAGTTTAATTTCAATGTCTACACCAGCTGGTAAGTCAAGCTTCATTAATGCATCAACTGTCTTTGGTGTAGTATTTGTGATATCAATCAGTCTCTTGTGAGTTCTCTGTTCGAACTGCTCTCTGCTGTCCTTATACTTATGAACTGCTCTTAAGATTGTTACCACTTCTTTTTCTGTTGGAAGCGGAATAGGGCCTGAAACATCAGCACCTGTTTTCTTAGCTGTCTCAACAATTTTAGCTGCAGACAAATCCAATGACTTGTGGTCATATGCCTTAAGCTTAATTCTGATTTTTTGTTGTTCGCTCATTTTTTCTTTCCTCCTATTTTTTGTACGTTTTCGCTACGCCTGTACAAGGGGTTCCAAAGCCGGCTTTTTCAACGTGTGCGGCAGAATCGCTTACTTTGCACACGTCTCCGTGTGTTCCATTTTCTTGGCACAGACAAAAAGCTGACGAATCCCTTCGCCCCCATCTGGTGGGGACAATTCTCAGTAGAAATTACCTGATAGCACAGCAACTTCCTACTTCATCGCCTTAAGCAAGCCTTTATAATATATAACACTTTTCAACCAAATGCAATACTTTTTTTAAAAATAATTGAATAGTTTTTGAACTTTTTTATAAGTGAGTTCTCGATGTTTTCAATGCTTATAGAAGTCACCTTCTGTACACTGTTCCTTGTGTTCCATAAAATCTATTTTTAACTATTCTGCCTTTTTTATTCTTTTTTTAAAATATTTTAGTAAAATTTAGTCTTAAAAGACAAAA
>DKLE01000025.1 GCA_002455605.1 Firmicutes bacterium UBA6648 | reverse complement strand
CAGGCTTAAGCCTATAAGAATTAAAAGACGAACCATACATATGGTCCGCCTTCTTTTACTTATTAACTGATTTTAAATTTTCCGATTAGCTCTCTCAACAAGTTAGCCTGACTTGACAATTCTTCACTTGCCGCTGCAGTTTCTTCCGCTGTGGCAGAATTTGTTTGTACAACTGTGGAAATCTGATCTACTCCGATTGTAACCTGTCCCATAAATTCGGACTGCTGATTGCTCGCTTTTGATATCTCATCTATTACATGTCCTGATTGCTTCGTATTAACTACAATCTTCTCTAAGGAATCCGCAGTCTCTGCGACAATTTTTGTCCCATTTTCTACCGCAGCTATAGCAGTCTCTATTAAAGAGGTTGTATCTTTCGCTGCGCCTCCGCTCTTCCCCGCTAAGTTTCTCACTTCATCTGCTACGACCGCAAAACCTTTCCCGGCCTCCCCTGCCCTTGCTGCTTCTACGGCAGCGTTTAATGCAAGGATATTGGTTTGGAAGGCGATATCATCAATCGCTTTGATGATGTTGCCGATCTGATTGGATGCATTTTTAATCTCTTCCATTGCTGTTATCATTTGAGTCATTTGCTGATTTCCATGCTCCACTTCCTGTTCTGACTCTGTAGAGATACTGCTGGCTTTGTTTGCATTTTGAGCACTGTTTTTCAATCCCTCTGAAATATCCATGATCGTTGCCGACAGCTCCTCAATGGAACTTGCTTGCTGCATGGAACCTTGTGACAGCAGCTGTGCACCATTTGCCAATTGTTCGGAGCCGGAGGCCACTTGATCCGCTGAAAGAGCAATTTCTGAAAAGGTTTGAATAAAAGTTTTCTGAATGTCCAACAACGCAGTCTTTATTTTAGAGAAATCTCCCACATAGTCCTGCTTTAATTCAAACATTAAATTGCCGGAAGCCATCTCTCCCAAAATAAAGGAAATCTCATCAATATACTTTATGTACTCCTTTAGACGGACAACTGTTCTATTTAATCCTTCTGCCACTTGCCCCGTCTCATCCACTGCCCTTGTATCTACAGTTACATTTAAATCTCCGTCTGCAATCTGGTTAGCATTTTGAGCAAGCCGTTTAAGTGGTCTCACAATTCCTTTTGCAATGAGAACAATAACCAGAGAAAGAATAACTAAAGCTGCAACTAAGATCCCTAAGCTTACCTCTCTTAAAACGCGGTATCCCTGATAAAATTCTTCTTGCGGCAAAGAAGACAATACACTCCATCCGGTTTCCCCTATAAAGCTGTAATAGCCATAAGCCTCTTTCCCATCCTTGTTATATGCCAGATAGCCTTCCGCTTTTTTATCGAATACCGTAATAAATTCTTCCGATAAGCCGATTTCTTTCACATTCTTCATGATGTTATCGGTATTCTTTTCATAGACCACATCTCCGGCCCCAGATAGGAATATAAAAAATCCGGTATCTCCCAGCGTATAGCTGGCCATAATCTTTTCCAAATTGTCTAAGGCGATGTCGATACCAATCGCTCCAATGATTTCATTGGAAACACTGTCATATACGGGACAGACTGCCGTTACAATCAATTTTTTTGTCACCGTATCTTCATATGGCTGCGTTAGAACAAAACCATTTTTTTGGTTTACCTCAATAAACCAGGATCTTTTAGTTACATCCCAGTCGGCACCTGAAGTATACCCATCGGACTGGGTCAGCTGGCTGGAATCAATATCCGCTACCCAGGCAGATAAAATATTTTCCGAATCCATTGCCTGAGCATTAATCAAATTGGCCTTAACATCAGCAAACACTTCCGGTGAAGTAATTAAAGTTCCTTTGCCTACTTCTTTAAAAAGCTTCTGTATATCCGGATTGGCAGCTAAAGTTTCTGCTATCTTTTGATACTGAATAAAAAATTCTCCCACTTGGAATGATGCTTGCCTGGAATTAGCAGTCAACGTTTCAGCTGTAGATTCTTCAATTTGTGATTTAACCAGTGAAAAAATAGAAACCAGTAGAATACACAAACAAATTATGACGGGAATGATAACCCCAATCAAAAACTTCAACAATATACTCCTCTTAAAAACCTTCATACCTGCCAACTCCTTTCCTTGATTTTTTCCTTAATCATTTTTCTTGTCTCCTTCATCTTCTTTTTTCAGAATTTTCCATATTGTTGTCTTATTTTATAATATAGGAATATCTTTGTCTACATTTTATTGTCATATTCTACATTTTTTGCAATCTTAATATGCAGCTGCAATAACACGTAAAAATATCAGTTGGATCGCAAAATATGAAGCATCTAAAAAGCAGTAAACGGCATGCCGTTTACTGCTTTTTATGGAAATATTTATATGTTATTTTACCAATTTATCATTTAGCTGATTTTGAACTTTACAATTAACTCTCTTAGGAGATTTGCCTGACTGGAGAGCTCCTGACTGGCTGCCGCAGTCTCCTCTGCCGTAGCAGAATTTGTTTGTACAACCGTAGAAATCTGATCCACTCCGATTGTAACTTGTCCCATAAATTCGGATTGCTGACTGCTTGCCTTTGAAATTTCATCTATTACACGGCCTGATTGCTTTGTATTAACTACAATCTTCTCTAAGGAATCCGCAGTCTCTGCTACAATTTTTGTTCCATGCTCTACTGCCGCTATAGCAGTCTCGATTAAAGAGGTTGTATCCTTTGCCGCTCCTCCGCTCTTCGCTGCTAAATTTCTAACCTCATCCGCTACAACCGCGAAACCTTTTCCGGCTTCTCCGGCTCTTGCTGCTTCTACGGCAGCATTTAAAGCAAGAATATTGGTCTGGAAAGCAATATCATCAATCGCTTTAATAATATTACCGATCTGATTCGATGCATTCCGAATCTCCTCCATGGCTTCTATCATTTGGGTCATTTGCTGATTACCGTGCTCCACTTCTTGCTCGGATTCAGTGGAAATACTGCTGGCTTCAGTGGCATTTTTAGCACTTTTTTTCAATCCCTCAGAAATGTCCATAATAGTCGCCGATAATTCCTCAACAGAGCTTGCCTGCTGCATGGAACCTTGTGATAACAGCTGTGCTCCGTTGGCTAATTGTTCCGATCCCGTAGCTACTTGATCCGCCGATATGGCAATCTCTGAAAAAGTCTGGATAAAAGTCTTCTGAATATCCAATAATGCTACTTTTATCTTAGAGAATTCTCCCACATAATCCTGCTTTAATTCAAACATTAAATTGCCGGAAGCCATCTCTCCTAAAATAAACGAAACCTCATCAATATATTTTATGTATTCTTTTAATCGGACAACGGTCCGGCTCAAGCCTTCCGCCACTTGCCCTGTCTCATCAATGGATCTGGTATCTACATTTACATCTAAATTACCGTCTGCGATCTGATTGGCATTTTCAGCTAAGCGCTTAAGCGGTTTTATAATACCCTTTGATATCAGTATAATCACTATGGAAAGAATAATCAAAACAGCAAAGAAGATTCCCAAACCTAGTTTCATCAAAACGTTGTATGCTTGATAAAATTCTTCTTCCGGCAAGGAGGATAATACACTCCATCCGGTATCTCCTATTAAACTGTAGTATCCGTAAACGGACTCTCCATCTTTCTCATAAGAAAAATAACTCTCTTTTTGCTTATCAAAGGCTTCAACAGCTTCTTCCGATAACCCGATATCCTTTATATTTTTCATGATGTTGTCTGTGTTCTTTTCATAAAGCACAGTTCCGTCAGCCGCTAAGAATACAAAAAATCCTGTATCTCCCAGAGTATAGCTGGCCATTATTTTCTCTAAGTTATCCAACGTAATGTCTACACCGATTGCTCCGATAATTTCATTGGTAGTCTTATCATGCACCGGAGATGCCGCACTTATAACCATCTTGCCGGTAGCTGTATCCACATAGGGCTGAGACAATATGGTCGCGTCTTTTTCCGCCATCACTATAAACCACGGCCTCTTTGTTACTTCCCAGTCGGGACCGGTAATAAAACCATCAAACTGTATCAATTGACTGGAGTCCACGTCTACAGCCCAGACCTGCAAAAGATTTTCAGGATCCATTGCCTGGAGGTTAATTAAGCTTGCTTTTATATCGGTAAAGTCTTCAGGAGCAGTAATGGGCATTCCTTTTTTCACTTCCTGACATAATCGGTATACCCCTGGATCATTAGCAAAGGTCTTTGTAAGCTCCATATATTTAGTAAAGAAATTTTCTACCTGAAAAGCTGCCCTCTTAGAGTGTGCTGTCAGTGTTTCTGCCGTAGAGTCTTCCACCTGTGATTTAACCAATGAAAAAATAGAAAATAATAAAATGCATAAGCAAAGTGTGACAGGTATTATCACTCCTATCAAAAATTTCAATAAAATACTTTTTTTAAAAATATTCATACTGCCATCTCCTCCTTATATAAGCTCGCTTATTTTTCAGAATATTTTGTATTATTTTATAACAATTTAATAAACTTGTCTATATTTTATCGCCATTTTTCTACATTTTTTTCTTAAATTAGTCACAAAACACCAAAAAATGTCTTCGCGGCCTGAGAGGTCTGATGCCAAATCAGCACCACCCGTCCA
>DKLE01000139.1:3092-11557 GCA_002455605.1 Firmicutes bacterium UBA6648 | reverse complement strand
TTGACAAGCGTGCACATTATAATTGGATTTCCAATATTACAAGAATAATTGATACATGTTTGTATTTCTGCAATATTTGGATCTTGTACGATTTCGTAACCAACATACGCCTGTTTTTTTTCATTCACATATCCAACCATGTTAATTAACGCACTTCCATCAGTTGTAGTTCCTATAGCTTTAGCAATAGATGATTGAGAGTCTGCTTTACCATTAATGTATGTTAATGTTTGTTTTACTGTTGCTGGTCCACAATAATAACCTGTTTCCTGTGTAGAAACTGATACCTTAAGTTTTGCACTAGATTTGTCCGTACCTCTTGTAGACTTTAAAGACTTATCCATATTTTTAAAAATGGATAATTTCTCTATTTTAGCATTTTTCTCAGCTTTAGAAAGAGAGTTATCATTTACTACTGCTTGTATTTCTTTATCTATATTATCTAGATCTATATAATTATCTGATACTTCCCCTGAATCACCATCAATAAAACTAGGATTGTCATTACTCTTAATAGTTTCTGTATCATATCCTTGTTCACTAAGATTGTCACCATAATTAGAGGCAAAAACACTTAAGCCTTGAGAATATATTATACATATGCTCATTATAATACAAAATACTTTTCTTTTCATTATATCCTCCTTATTTCTCATTGTAATTTAAATATTTTTTTCCTTTATTTCCCAAACCATGCAAAATTGAATTATTATTCAAGATATATTTGCCATGCATTTAACCCTCATTAGACTCCCCCCCTTTAATCTATTTACTCTTTCCGTCAATATTGGCTCAACAGTAACGATTAAATTATTCTTTATGTGCACACAATCAGCATATCATGAAATATTGTGATAAAATGTCGAATTTGCTGAAAATTATTAATAAAACATAAAATTTTTAATATATTTGTCAACTTCTCAGCCATATTATTAATTCAAAGTGTCTAAATTAAATAAACCTAACTCTCTACTATTGTTAAACTTATAGAGTAAATAACCTTTATCTACTTTAGTGTAATTTGGCATATGCTATTTATTTCTTCGCTTTTTCCCTATTGATATTTCCTATTAAATAAAAAAGGAGTTCAAAATAAATTTTTGAGCAAGCCTTTAGATTTCTCTTCGTGCTGCTGATTTATTTTGAACATCCTTATTATTTGTTACTGGACAGCTTCATCAAACTTCATTATCATTTTAGCGATTTCAGCTCTGGTTGCAGTGCCCTTCGGATCGAGGACCCCGTTACCCTTTCCATTTATGATTTCATTTCCTACTGCCCATTTTACAGCTTCCTCTGCCCATGCAGAAGGTCTGTCCTGATAGCCAGAAAGCTCCTTTGTCTTTCCTGTATCATATCCTTTATATTTGGCATAGCTGTATAAGAATTGTGCCAATTGCTCCCTTGTTACTTGTGCATTAGGAGCAAAGCTGCTCTCATTGATTCCCTTAGCAATCCCATTTTGATTTGACCAAATAACTGCTTTTTCATACCAGCTGTTATTTGATACGTCTGAGAACTTGCAAGCTCCATCCTGTATCGGCTGTTTTTCCATATTCCACAGTATTGTGCACACCATGGCTCTCGTTGTGCCGGCATTTGGATCAAAGGCTGTATCACTTACGCCATTCATGATACCTTTTTTAACAGCGTATTGTACAGCTGCTGCATACCATGCATTTCCTGATATATCTGCAAAGCGATTCAGTAATGCAGCATTTTCATCATATCCCACTATATATTTAGAAAAATGATTGGTGGTAAAAGTGACTTTTTTTGTCTGCTTATTATATGATGCATCCATTTTTGTTAGCTTTCCTTCATCATCCATGTAATACACCACTATTCCTGCAGCATTTTCCCCTTCTCGGAGAGAATACGGGATTTCAACGTTCACCGTACCATTTCCAAAATTGGAAATATTTTTTCCTCCTGCCGTCAAACTGATGTCATAAATCGGCCGATCACCCACAATATCCTTCAGCTTATCCGACAGCTCATTTTTTTGCAGTATATTGATTCTTGCTGCCAAATCATTGTCGGTTTGACTTAAAATATTATTTAATGCTTTTTCATCAAAAGTTAACTTTGCCATAGAAGATTCAATCTGCAATTTTTTGCTTTCCTTCACATCCTTCAGCTTAATTTCAGCTTTTGCCATATCTCCGGATACAGTCGCTTTAACTTCGTAGCTTGCAGTCTTTTCATTATTCTGAGCAGCAGCTGTTCCTTTTCCTGAAGATTTTGATGAGCCGCCTTTTGAGCTATTATCTGCTGATATTGCACCGAAGACGGGTTTTCTCTCCTTCAACACCCACGTGTTGAGCTTGAAATCTTGAGGAATATAGATAAACCACTCATTGACCAGACTTGCATACATGCTGTCTTTTCCGGCCAATCCGGTATTCTGATTCAATAAGTCAATAAAGCTTTGATTGATAGGAGAAATTAATTTGCTGTCTACAATCTGCCCTTTCCCATATCTCTCGCCTGTAACAATGGAACCTACAGAATTAATGCCTGTTGTTACCTTGTCTCCTGATTTTTGTTGTGCGGAGCTATTTCCGTAGCAATTACTGATGTATCCTATTCCGGTATTTCTTCCGGCAATTCCGCCTATGTCTATGGTTTGCCTCTCTGCTGATAAACTAACATTCACATAATTATTGAAGGCATAGGATGAATACATTCCTCCAATTCCGCCTAACTGTGTTTTATTAACAGCAGCATCTGAATAGATGGCTCCATTTGCATAATTATTCAAAATGATAGAGAATGAAGGCAGACCTACCAGTCCTCCTGCATAAACCCAGCTGCTGACACTCTTAGCTTTTATTGTACAGTCACTGTAGCTGTTAGACAGCAAACTGTGTACCGTCAGGCCGACCAGACCCCCTGCATAGTTCGGCTGCACCGAATCCGATATAATCGTTCCCGTTGCATAGCAGTTATCGATTACCGCACCTCTTGTTCCCTGGGTAGATGTCAATCCGGCATACCCCACCAGCATACCTGCATAGGTTCTCTCTTCTACTACTCCGGGAATAGAAACGGGTGCCGTATGGATAAATCCATCTGTAATACCTAAATTTTTAATTGTTGCCGTATTTATGTTTGCAAACAATCCCGCACAAGAATAATTTGCCGGCTGTGCCTCACTGCCGATAGTCATATGAACAATTTTATATCCTTTTCCATCAAAGGTACCGGAAAAAGAATATAATCCGCTGCCTCCTGCGGGAACCCATTGGATGCCAGCCAAGTCAATGTCATTGGTCAAAACAATATATTTATCTTTAAAATGCTCCACCTCGTTTACTGAAGCTGCAAAACGCACCAGCTGTTCGGCTGTTGAAATTTTATAAGGATCCTCCTGAGTACCGCTGCCCCCTTGGAATATAGCAGTATCTACAGCTTTGTAGTTTGTATAATCTCCTTTTACTGCCTTGAGTGCTGCCCTCTTCAATGCATTCTTAAATCTAGCAATATCAGCAGAATCCTTGGAATCAACCGCCGGCACCTGATTAGTTTCCAAGACCTCTTCCATAATCAGATCGATGCCTTCGATAGATGCGTCACACTTCACATCCATAATTTTTTTATCTTTCACCTGGATCGTCACATATAAATAAGATTGTCCATTATCTTTTTCTGCCCGTCCATAAAAAATACCATCGTAGTAGTTTCCGGTTAAGGAAGGTTTCTCTATATCTGGTTCAACAAAGTTTCTTTCTGCATATTCATCTGAGAAAGTCACCATTCCTTCTTTAACGATCCACTTTTTCAGCTTAATGTTTTCAGGTAATGCTTCGCTGCTCAGGGGAAAAGCATCAAAATTTGCATTTAACTGATCGGCCAGTCCCTGGCTTTGGATCTCACTTTGCGCTTTACCTTGTATATTGTAAATTGCAGAGCCTGAATAAGTTTCTCCTTCATCATTAACCCCTTGGCTGACTTTAAATCCAATCTCCGTAACCGGTGATATTTTTTGGCCCTGAATGGTTTGGGCGGAGTCTTTATTGTAACAAACATCATATATCTCTGCTATTCCCGTAGCCCAACCCACTGCTGCTCCCACATAGAAGGAATAGTCTTCTGAGGTAGTGTCTCCGCTTGAATAACAATTTACAACTGGTGAACCGGCAACACCTGCCAGACCTCCTACGGCCGCCATGGATTCCACCACTTCCAGCTGTCTCTTTGTATATCCGCTTGTACTTCCTAGGCTGTAGCAATTTGCTACTATAGTTCTATTGCTCATTCCGACAATACCGCCAGACATGGCTAAGGCAGTCGGTAAAACAGAAGAATAAACGGTGGCATCCGAATATGAATTTACCACATATCCTTTTACACTCCACCCGACGATACCGCCTGCGTAATTGTTGCCCTTCTCCGTAGTTTTTCCTTTAAGAGCACCCGTTACATAACAGCTGTCAACAGTACCACCATCATTTAATGCCGTAATTCCTCCTACAACTGTACTTCTCTTTCCGTATACATCGATATCCGCATTGGTCACTCCCAGATTCTTAATCACTCCGCCTTTTCCCAGAACACCGAACAATCCGAAGTATACGTCACTCCCTGCGTTATACGGGCTGCCGTCTTCCGCCTTTATGATCATACCACTGACTACATGTCCATTCCCGTCAAACGTTCCGCAGAATGGATATTCACCTTCACCGATGCAAGTCCAAAAACTGTCTGATAATTCAATACTGTTATTTAACTGAATATATTTGCCTGAATAAGTATTTTCATCAGAAAGGGAGACCGCAAACTTTCTTAACTGTTCTTCCGTTTGTAGAATATACGGATCTTCCTTTGTCCCTGTCCCAGACTCAAATACAGTCTGAGGCTCGAAGGTTTCTTTCCACACCTTGTCGGCCAGTGCTGCCTGGGAACCGGATACTTCCCAATCATAGAAAACTTTGTCTGTTAGGTTTGCTTCAAAGCCAAAGTCCTTTTCAGGTGCCTTTTCAATTATTAAAGCTTTGGCAGCATTTAATTTGCCTGAAGAAAGATTACTATGTAAAATATCCGCAATCTCCTGAGCGGACTTATCTTTAATATTGTCTATACCTTCGAAAAACGTCTTTCCTTCCGGGAAAATAATAATAGATATGCCCTCGGCATTATCACCGTTATAGCAGTTATTAATTGCACAGCCATTAGCCGTTAACCATGCTACTACGCCTGCTTTTCTAACGGTTTTTCCGTCTATGTTTTCATTATCTGTTTCCACAGTATTGTCGGCGTAGCAGTTATAAGTCACACCTGCGGTCATTCCAGCTATCCCTCCCACCGCGATAGTATTTCCATCGCTTAGCAAACCTGCCTTTACACTTCCCGCGGCATAATTATTCATTAATAAAGCTTTGTTTCCTGTGGTCCCAACCAGCCCTCCTGCATAAACATTAAGTCCACTGGTTCCAACAATATCACAATCAGACTGTGAATTTGTGAGTGTAGAATTCTGCCCCAAAAAACTTACTATACCCGCACTGTATGTCAGTTTTTTGCCGTTTGACTGAACATTTATCTGGCTATTTTTCACATTGCATTTATTGAAGCTATTATTTTTTTCTGCATACGCTGCTAACGCTGCCCCATAAACATTTTTACCTTCTTTGCCCAAAACATAAATATATGCATTGTCAATAGTTATGTTTTCAACAGATGCTCCGTCACTTAGCTTTCCAAAGAAGCCTGCCTGCTCTATTACAGCATATTCAGTTGAAGCTCCAATAGAAATATTTTTTACGCTTTTTCCATCTCCGTCAAAATGTCCTGCAAAAGGCGCTCCCTCTATGCCGATAGGACTCCATTCAGATTCAGACAAATTGATATCATCTGTGAGCTTTATGTATTTGCCCGTGTAAGCTTCTCCTTCATTTACTGATTTTGCAAAATTGCGCAGCTGCGCTTCATTTGAAATCATATAAGGGGACTGCTCCGTTCCCTCGCCTGCGGAAAAAATTGCATCCCCCATGGCTTTTGCGAGAGCAGCACTCACTGCTTCTTTTATTCCCTTTGAGCTTAAAGTAGCTCCAGAAACTGCATCTATGTTATCAATATCTCCTTGGGAAGGATTTCCCATATTTTTTATCGTATCAATAAGTCCTTTTGCCTTCTCCCAGAAGCTGTCTGTCTCATCATGCTCCGCTGTAATATCAAGTATCATTCCATCTTCTATGATGACCTGTACTGTAATATCTCCGTTTCGGCCATCGCCTTTACCGGTGAAGCTTCCATCCATATAGCTGGCTCCTTCTATCTGCGATTGCACAGATACAGGACTTTCCTCCGATATAACGCTGGCTTGCTCTTCACCCTCTGCAAAAGAATAACAAAAATTTGGAATTGTTATAACCGCGATCAACATGATCGCCATAAAATTCCGAAGCCGCCTTTTACAATTTTTCATACTCACACTCCTTTATAAAAATCATAGTTAGCCAAAGCTAACTCAACGTGAAAAATCTACCACAATTGAGATACTTTGTCAACAATTTATCAAAAAAATATTTCGTCATCTATTTACAGAAAACAAAAAACTTCTTGTATAAAAATCAACTACAAGAAGTTTTAGTATTACCTGAGAACAAGCTTTTATCATAAGCAAAAGAACCTGCGCCTTATCGGCTCAAGTTCCGTTGTTCTACATATATTGATTGTTTATTTTCGATTCTGAATAAACCTTAAAAATGCTTCCGCTTGTTTTTCAAGAAACGGTTTGCTTGCGGTAAGCTCCAATTTTCCCTGCCCGTTCACCTGCTGCATAGCATTTGGTATAGTCAGTCTTGGCGTATTCATAACATTCATGTTTAAAAAGCTGATCAATGTAACCAAATGATCTTGGGCAATCCCGGTTCCGGACATTCCCGGGGAGATTCCGCTTATAGCGGCCGGCTTACCGGCAAGTACCTGAGGCTCACTGTCACTGATTGGACGGGAAAGCCAATCCAACAGGTTTTTCAGTACTCCCGGAAAATAATGATTATACTCAGGAGTAAAGAACCATATAGCATCTGCTTCCTTCACTTTTTCACGCACTCTGCTGACAGCCTGAGGCGCAGGAAATTCAATATCTTGGTTCATCATCGGTATATCTGCGAATTCAAGCACTTCAAAATCTGCTTGTTCTCCTATTACTGCTTGGGCTGCCGTAGCTAACTGACGGTTAAAGGATTCCCTGCGCAAAGAACCAACAATAGCCAATATTTTAATTTTTTTCATATCAATCATCACCTCTCATCTAAAAATCGGTCTTACGTTATTTTAAACGAATTACCTTTTTTTATTAATTCTGTGAAATTTAATAGTTATTAATTATATTCTGCCACCCCGGCTGAAACTCTTTTACGTTGTTTCCTTCTGCTCTTTAGGTAAAAGAGATTTCATACTGGAAGCACTGATTGCCATGGTGGATAAATTATGAAAAAATGCCGAAGTAGAAGGAGTGATTAATCCGCCCAGTCCCAATAGCAGCAGTGTTGTATTGAAGCTGAGGATTACTCCATAATTATAGTTTATACGCTTCATCATGCTTAAACTTAACTGACGAAGAGTCACTAATTCCCGCAAATCAGAAGCAAGTAAAGTTATATCAGCTACTTCTCTTGCAATATCAGAGGAATCCTTCATGGACACAGAAACATCTGCCGCTGCTAAAGCCGGAGAATCGTTGATACCGTCCCCTACCATTATCACTTTATGCCCGCTTTGCTTATACTTTTCAACAATAGCAGCTTTATCTTCCGGTAAAATTTGAGCATAGAAAGTATCGATTCCCAGCAAGTCAGCTACTTTTGCAGCAGCTTTGTCACTGTCTCCTGTCAGCATGACAATTTGGGATAGCCCTAACTGACGCAGTTCCTGCAAAATTTCTTCCGTGCCTTCTCTGACTGGGTCTTCAATACAAAGGAATCCCGCCAATTGTCCTCCCACAGCCAAATAAACAATAGAGTTATTATCACTCTCCTGTTCAATAAACGATTTATCTTCTTCGGTAAGAGGAATATTTTCATCTTCAAAGATAAAATGATAGCTTCCAATCAGAGTCCTTTTCCCTTCAATGCTGGTTGCAATTCCATGAGCAACTAAATACTCGACTTCCGCATGCTCCTCTTCATGATTGAGGTTTTCTTCCAGAGCCTTTCTGACAATTGCTCTTGCCACACTATGGGGAAAATGCTCTTCCATGCAGGCAGCAATTTTTAATACTTCTTCTCGAGTATATCCTTTACACGGAATTACCTTTTCTACCCTGGGACTGGCTACAGTCAGCGTTCCAGTCTTATCAAAAATAATAATATCTGCTTTTGCATATGCTTCCAAATGCTTTCCGCCTTTCACCACAATCTTATGAGTAGAAGCTTCTCTCATAGCCGATATGATGGAAATAGGCGTGGAAAGCTTTAGAGCGCAGGAATAGTCAACCATTAATACGGAAATTGCTT
>DKLE01000139.1:0-3027 GCA_002455605.1 Firmicutes bacterium UBA6648 | reverse complement strand
CATTAATACGGAAATTGCTTTTGTAATATTCCTTGTAAATAAAAAGGTCAATCCAAATAAGAGGAAGCTGAACGGAACGATGGCATCAGCTAACACCTCCGCCTTGCCCTGTATTCCGGCCTTCAGTCCTTCTGAATGATGAATCAGTTCGATAATCTTATTGATTCTCGTTTCATTGCTAAGTGCGGTTACACTGATCACCAAGGAGCCTTCTTCCACCACAGTTCCCGCAAAAACAGTAGAATCTGCTGATTTTCTAACCGCCAAAGGTTCTCCTGTCATAGAAGACTCATTAACCATAGCCTCCCCGTCATAAACTATACCATCAATAGGAATCATGGAGCCTGTACGGATTAAGATCCTATCACCCAGCTTTAATTCCGAAATAGGCACACGTTCCAGATTTCCGTTTCTCTGCATCCATGCAAAATCTACATTGATTTTCAGGCTTTCCGTAAGTTCATTGCTGGCTTTTTTTCTTGTATAATCTTCTAAAAGCTCCGATAACGACAACAGGAACATAATGGAACCGGCTGTTGCCGTATTCCTTTGAGCTAACGAAACGGCAATTGAGGTTGCTTCCAGTACTTTAACATCTAATTTGCCCTTGAGCAAACTATCCACTCCCCATTTTAAGAAGGTATATGCACGCATTAAGGTAAAAACTGCTCTTATGGGAGCAGGAACAAACCATTTAAGTAAATACCGCTTTCCAACCATCATAGCCAGCTTGTGCTGAAATTCCAAATTGATTTCTCTTGCCTGATTTCTCTCTTCTCTGGAAACGATAGTCAATTGGCTTATGGACAATACCGACAATTGCGAAAGTACATCGGATCGATGTCCCTGCTCATAATAAACCAGAATACTTCCATTAATGGAAGATGCTTCTGATGAATAAATAAAGCTTGAAGATTCCAGCTCTTTTATAATACTGTAGCTTTCCTCTCCATTGAAGGTGTTTGCACCACACCGTACTCGAAGGCGTCCCGGCAAATCGTGGATAATTTTAAATTTCATTCTTTTGTTCTTCCTTAGCTTCATCAGCCTCTGCTTTTGCTTCAGACTCCTGTCTTGCTTCATAGCAAAGATCTTCTGCATCTTCTTTGATGTTCTGCAAGCCTACCTTGGCCTCTTTCTGCATTTTCATCCCCTGTGCCAGAGTAGTGACACAAACCTTCCTCGCCGTATCACTCTTCAAAATTAATTTTCCTGCAACGGCAGCAGCAATTCCTCCTAAAAAAAACCATGTGTTCTGATGTTTCATTTCCTTTGACATAAGTTTCATCCTTTCTTCTATTTCTTACGGTATGTTGCTTTATAAAGTTAGCGTATTCTAACTAAATTTTAACATTCCCTAACCTTTTCTTCAACATAAAACTTCTAAATATTATTAATTTATACCCTCAACTTATACCTAAAAACATAAAATACCAAATATCATACAAAAAGTCCGATCTCCATGATCTTATCAGGAAATCGGACTTTTTAGTCTTAATTTACGGATACCCCTACCGTTTCGGCGGCAATGGTCTGAAGCTTAGCGGCGGTTTGTGCCTCTATATCTGCGGTATAAGTCAATCCCTCGGGAGAACTGTCAAATAATCCGGAATATAAGACACACGCTGCAAGATAAGTACCTTCCGGAGACGGATGATTTAAATCCTCATCCCATAACTCTATCTCCGGAAATTCAGAAGAACATCTCATAAAAGCAATTCCTGCCGGTGCCAGCATAGCATCCAGTTCATTTGCAATAGACATGTAATTCTGAACCATTTTAGTCTGCATTTCTTCTCTTGAATATTTTATTTCTTTACCTAATATATCAAAAGAGAAACCATCCTTATAAGCCCAAGTCATCAGAAAAACAGTTTCACCTTTTGCGGTTTTGATCATTTGATCCAATACTCTGGCCGCAGGGAACATAGAATCTTCAGCCATCATGGTGGAAATGCCGCTCTGCTCCTGAAGAATTACATAATCCCATTCATAATTATCCAATGCATCATAAACCTGTTTTCCTATTTCATCTTTCTCATCTGAAAAAAACTCAAGACGATAAGACCCTTCCGTTATTTCATAGATATCCGGATTAAACCCTCCGCTAAAGCTCAGATTGCTCAGCATGGACGGAAGGTCATTATAAAAAGTCATACTATTACCCAAAAATAAAATAGTTGGATTTGTTTTAACAGGTTTTGGAGTTTTTTTCAGTTCCAATCTCTGATGAAAATCCATTACCTCCACTTCTTCATCTTCAATTATTTGATCCAGGATAGAGCACCCTGACAAAAAAATAGTGCTCCATAAGAGCAATAATGTTAAAATGATACCTAATTTTATATTTTTCATTTATATCTCCTTTTCCGTATAATAATATATCGAACAATATCCATATTTATTTAACAAAATAATCGTATTTGTTTAAATAATATATAAAAAATTAATAACTCCATCGGCCTATATAAAAACTAAGGAGCAAAAAGCTCCTTAGTTCTCTAATCTATAATACTATTTAAATCGTTTTGGGCCTGTTTCCAGTCCACCTCTTCAATGTAGGTATCCTCTCTCTTTACTATACCTGCATGTACTCTGATTTCGTATATGAGCATATCGGCGGCAACTCCCATATCCACGCCTTGTACAACCGCAATACTTCTAATGACGCCATCATACTTTTTCATAAATTCTTTTTTTAACATATTATCCTCTCTTTCTGCCCTTGGGCTTTAAAATATATTAAAAAAAACGAATCGTGATACACTTTTGTCAACCTGGAACGTGTTCTTTTAACATCAGCCCGCCGTTCATTCCCAAATTTTCTTATGTTGTTCCTCGTTATCATTATGTAAATGATTTGCTGTCTTTCGGCCAAATAGAAATGGATTCAATTTTTTTACTTTCAGGGTTTATTTCAAAATTAACCATATATTTATCTGCCTTATAGTTAAGAATTAAATTATCATCCGTATATAGCTCACTATAGTGAGAAATATAGGTATCATATAATGTGCACGCTTGTCA
>DKLE01000122.1 GCA_002455605.1 Firmicutes bacterium UBA6648 | reverse complement strand
TAGCCTCTCGTTTACAAATATCCAGTTGTCAGTTACAAAGATGGCATCTCAACTTACAAAGTGGCATCTCGTTCTACATTTAAGTTTTTTTTACAATTTACGCCCTCAATTCTCTATCTTATGCAATTTATTTAAGCCTAAACGTTAAATATATTTGACATTTAGACTTAAATATCATACAATAAGAACACAGGAGGGGGTTTCATGAAAAATAAAAAAATGAAAATGGCAAGAGTTGAGTGTGACTTATCACAGGAGCAGTTAGCTGAAAAAGTGGGTGTAACCAGACAAACGATTGGAATGATAGAAGCGGGCAATTATAATCCTACATTAAATTTGTGTGTAGCAATTTGTAAAACATTGAATAAAACCCTTGATGAACTTTTTTGGGAGGTGGATAAGGATGTTCAATAAAAATAACCATAAAATCATAGATGAAAGACAAGAGCTTCAAAGCTTAAAGAATATGAAAATATGCTGGCTTACGATAATTTCCCTTTTAGCTCTTAGTATAATGATACAGGCAGTAGTCTTCACTGTTTCCCCGCTTTATTATATACCTGAAGTTGCTATTTTGCTTATTGTATGTTTTCTCAACATCATTTTGGATATCAGACAAGGCAATCTATACACGAAAGAAATGCAGAATAAAAAATTCAATCTTCTTTTGTACGTGTTCAGTTCCTTGACAGTGGGGTTAATGACAGCGGTTGGAAATTATCTCAAATATGATTTTCCACCCATATTTATGCTTGTTATTGTGATTCCTATGTTTTTATTTACACTGGCACTTATGCTGTTATGTGACTATTTTTACAGAAAAGCTGCACAAAAAAGGCTCAATAAACTAAACGCTCAAGCGGAAACAGATGATGATTTATAATCAAAAGTGAGATAGGCAGCCATTACAAATAAAATAGACCCTATAAAGTATTGCCATCAGAAAAAAGCATCATGCTGGATTTCTGACGACTCTGTCTTATAGGGTCTTTTTCTTTTCTGTTTATTTGAAGACTGGATTATATGAAAATTTCCAAATCCACGTTAGGAAGGCATATTTGTTTCTTCAATGCCCAAGATATTTTTAGTGGCTTTAATCATTGCGTCCATTTGTTCCGATGTTCCTATAGTAATTCTCACATAATCTTTAATCTGAGGATCATCATAAGACTTTACCAATATATTTTTTTCTCTAAGGGCTTTCGCATATTCATTACCCTGCATTGCCGTATTTCTGGCAAATACAAAATTAGCCTTAGAGTCCAATACAGTAAATCCTAAATCGCTCATCTCTTTACTAAACCGTTCTCTTGTTTTTTTCACTTCATTGGTGCATTTCTTGAAATAATCCTTATCTTTCATCGCCGCTGCTCCTGCAATAATGGATAGTCTGTTTATATTATAAGGATTAAAAGCAATCTTAACTCTATTTAAATCTGCTATGAGCTCAGGATTTGCAACCGCAAACCCAACTCTTGCTCCCGCCAGATTTCTGGACTTTGAAAAAGTCTGGATCACCAATAAATTATCAAATTTTTCTACTAAAGGAATACAGCTTTCTCCGCCAAAATCTATATAGGCTTCGTCTACAATAACCAAATTGTCTCTGTTGGTTCTTACGATTTGCTCAATCTCAGAGGCTGTCAGTGCCATCCCTGTAGGTGTATTGGGATTTGCTATAACAATGACCCCGTCTAAGTTAAAGTAATCTTCCGGTCTTATGCTTAAATCCTCTGCCAAAGGAATTTCTGTTTTATTTATTTTAAAAATATGTGAATAGATTGAATAGGCTTCGTAGCTTATGGCAGGGAAAAAAAACTTTTTCTCCCGGTTTTGAAATGCCATAAATGAAAATGCTAAAATCTCGTTCGAGCCGTTACCCACAGCTATCTGATTTTCATTGATGCCAAAATTATCTGCTATGGCTTTTACAAGTTTATTCGCATCCTTGTCCGCATACATTCTCAAGCTGTCTACTTCAAACGGATCAATGGATCGATAAACAAAAGGGCTGGCCGGATATGGACTCTCATTCGTATTTAGTTTAATTACTTTTTTTGACTGTATTTCTTCTTCCGGCATATACGGTTTTAATCCTTCATATCTTTCATTAAAAAAACGGCTCATTAAGAATTCTTCCTCCTGTCACTTGATCATCTACTATTATACCATTTTAATCCTTAGAAATGTCCAACAATTTACAATAATACTTTTTGTTTATTTCCTCGTACAATTATGCTTTTTATTGTATAATAAATCTATTATATCTTAAAAGTAGGGGAAGCCATTATGTACTTAAAATTATTTTCATTTATTAAAGTTTACAAATATTTTTTACTATACGCGGGCCTGATTCCAGTTATGTGCATGGCCTTTGTTTTGGCTGCTCGAAATTCAACCAGCTTGGGACAACTATATGCAACTAATGTCTTTCCTGTTTTTCCAAATACTTTCGGCAGGCTTTTTTCAGTTTTTCCATTTTCTGTTTTAGAAATTTGCATCTATCTTTTAATTATCGGCGTCTTATTATTTTTATTT
>DKLE01000184.1:12362-35665 GCA_002455605.1 Firmicutes bacterium UBA6648 | reverse complement strand
AAAATTCTTAGCCTCTTCATAGTCCATATCTATATAATTTTCATTATAATTATAATTCTGAATGGGATACTCCACACCATTCAAAATCATTACCGGTCTAAAGCTTCCGCTTTCTTGAATGGCATCATAGGAAACCTGTACCTTATTAGCGGTTATCCTTTTCTCTCCGCAATAATATACGCCGTCATAATACAACTGCCCAACGGCATTGTAAAGATCGCCCTCATCTTCATCTAGAAGCTTCCCTGCCTTGATATTATCCTCGCTTTTATACTCTGCAACTAAGCTTAAAAGATTGGAAGACTGCCTTCTGAACTCTTCTTGCAAATCACTGCTTTCCAGATAATTTTTAGTTCCGAATATCTCATCTAAGGTAAAGCTTCTTCCCGCTTTTTCTATACCTATAATGGCAGCTGTGCTCCCAATAATAGCAGCTGCAAACAGCGTTATGCACATGATAAAAGCCAGTGTTCTCACTGCCACATTATCATTAATATTTTTCAACTTTGTATCCAATGCCCCATACCACCTTTAAATATCTTGGATCCTTCGGGTTTATCTCTATTTTTTCCCGAATTCTTCTCACATGTACCGCAACAGTGTTTTCCGGATTATAAGCGGGTTCATTCCAAACCGCCTCGTAAATCTGCTCCATGGAAAAAACCCGGCCGGCATTCTCGGTTAATAATTTTAAAATTCCGTACTCAATAGGCGTTACAACCACCTGCTCCCCATCCAGAGTAACAGTCTTCTGCTCGTCGTCTATTTCTAATCCCCCTGTTTTAAAAACCCCAGTTTTTTTCTCCAGGCTGCCAAGGTTTACATATCTCCTGATCTGTGATTTAACCCTGGCAATAAGCTCCAAAGGATTAAAAGGTTTTGTAATGTAATCATCAGCACCTACGTTCAAGCCTGTGATCTTATCATAATCCTCTGATTTAGCAGAAAGCATGATAATGGGAATATTTTTGTCTTCTCTGATTCTCATAGTCGCCCGCATACCGTCAAGATTGGGCATCATAATATCCATAAGGATAAGATGAATGGGATTCCGTTCAACTATGTCAAGAGCCTGTAAGCCATCATACGCCTTAAAAATCTCAAATCCCTCATTTTTCAAATATACTTCTATGGCATTTACTATCTCTTTATCATCATCGCATACCAAAATATTCATTCCATACCTCCCATTGAAAGCTTGCTCCTGACTGCGCTCTTGGTCAGTTTGCTCCCTTTCGAATACATTTATATATTAAAACCCAATTCTTACAAAAAAACTGTGGAAAATCTTACGAATTTCTTAAAGTTAATCATACCATAAATTAATTTCAGTGACAAAATTAATAGTACAGTCAACAAAAACAAGGAGCTGCCACAATTTTTTGCAGCAGCCGCCTTTAATCAAATATCTATTTATTCATTTCTTAAGCTTTCTAATGCACTTAAATTCATAGCGCGTTTCGCCGGATAATACCCGGCCATTACACCAATTGCTGTGGCAAAAATAACGGCAGCCGCAGCCAGCCAAAGGGGAATTCTTGATATGGTAGAGCCATATCCGCCTCCAATGCTTCCCAGTGCCATGCTGATGATATCCTTAAGAACCGTATTCATTAGAAGGGAGACAATAAAGCTAAAAACAAGACCCACTGCTCCGCCTATGAAGCCTATCAGACCCGCTTCCAATAAAAACATCTTACGAATATCCCTGAGATTTGCCCCGATTACCTTCATCACACCGATTTCTTTTGTTCGTTCATAAATGGACATCATCATGGTGTTGGCAATACCCAAAGCTGCAACCAACAGGGAAATACCGCCTATCCCCCCCAGTATGCCTTGAATCATTTTTGCTGTTTCTTTCATGGATTCCAGCCAATCGCTGGGACTCGAAGTTTGATAGCCCTGGTCCCGCAGATCTTTGCTGATTTTAGCAGAATCATTAATATCTGTTACATAAACTAACGCCTGTTCATAGGTTTTCGCTCCGGTGGAAAAAGTGCTTTCTTTTCTTGCCTTTTTTATTTCCTTTTCGATATCCTCCAGCGCATCAATATTCATATAAACACAATAGGCCGAGTCATCATCGGGATTTTCCAAAACACCTACCGCCCGGGTTTCATATTCTTTGTATGTGATCTTCTGTCCCTCTTCTTCTTCCGTATTCTGTTTCTTCTGTCCATAAGACTCATCTCCCGTAATAATCAGTTTTTTCACGGTCATTACGTTTAAAGGCTCCGAGCTCCATTCATTGCTCTTGGGGTCCTGAAACCAATTAGGCACCTGATTACCAAACAGCAGCTCATATTTATCCGTAGAATTTAAGAGCCTTCCGCCTTCCAGAACTTTATAGTTAAACTTTTCCAAAACCTCTGTCCGAACACCTACAACTTCTACCTGGGTTATTTTTTTTCCTGCACCAATTACAAGATACTCGCTTATAACCGGTGTGACAGCTCCTACCCCCTCCATTTTGGCCATATCTTTAAGGGCTTTTTCGTTGATTACTCCCTTGGCATCCTTCATCTGCTGCATCATTCCGCCGCCGCCGCTGCTCCTTACAGTAATCATATGAAGATTTCCGTAGCTGGCAATCTGCTCCTGATAGCTGTCAGAGAGTCCAAATCCGATGGACATCATTACCACAATAGCACAGGTTCCCACAATTACACCCACTACCGCAAGCAGCGTTCTTGTCCGCCGTCTGAGCAGATTCCGGAGACACAGGTCAATTAAATCTTTATTGTTCATAACCTCGCTCCTTATTTATTCTCAGGTTTTTTATTTTCGGCGGCGCCTTCTTCCATGTCGATATCGAAGTCATCTTCAATTTCTAAAGCAGCATGAAGCTTTTTCTTTCTATGTCTTTTAAAGAGAATGCCTCCTGTGATTCCAATAACGATAACCACTCCGGCTATTATCAAGGCCCAAGGTGTATGCTTTTCCGCTTCCATTCCTTCCGGGTCTTCTTCATCCCAAACCGGTGCATCCATTACCTGGAACGTAAAGGGTATTTCCAAAAACTGAGGATCGCCGTTTCCGTCTTCAAAGGTAAAGGTTATGGTTCCTTCCATCTCGCCTACTTCCCTGGGAATAAAATTAAAACGGTAGCTGTCGCTTTTCCCGCTATCCATATTTCCCGCATAGTAGCTGTTGGATTCCATCACGTCAAAATTGCCTTCACAATTCACTCTTAAATTATTTAAAGGAGTTTTTCCCATATTGTAAAACTCCAGTTCACAGCTGCCCGGCTGTCCCGCATAAACCTCTGTGGGAGGAACAATCTCATCCACCACCAATCGGGTGCGCTGGGTCACTGGAATAGCAATAACATCATCTGCCTCCAGCGGATCTCCGGAACCGGCTTCATAGGTCAGTTTAACTGTTATCGGTGTGGTTTTCTGCTCTGCCTGAGGTTTCGTACTCAATCGGATACTTTTTGTGAAATGGCCTTTTGCTTTAATACTGTCAATAAAGAAAGAATTACTTCCTCCCACCGGAACAAACACTCCGTCTTCATTGCTTAAGGACACCTTAATATTTGATAAGGTTTTTCCTGAGGTATTAAACAGTCCTACATTCAAATAAAAATCGGTCCCCGCCTGCACCGCACTTCCGCCGTAGGAATAATTATCGATCATCAGTTGAGGCTTCTTTGCCGTGGATCCGTCAGATAGAACGGTGACTGTGGCATACTGAATCACTCCCCCGGCTGTTTCTTTCTCCGATGTATTGGTCGGAGATGCGGTTATTTTAATGGGATAGCTTTTTTGCTCCGCCCCATCAAAGGTATAAAGCTTAATTGAATACTGTTTGCTTGCTCCCTTAGGAAAATTATCTATAAATATGTTTTTTGATTTATTGATTACGCCTTCAGCAGGTTCTACGGTTATTTTTACATTCTTTACCTCTGAATTCCCGGAATTTTGAACTGTAAAATTAAGATTAAAATTATCTCCTGCCTGCACCTCCTCCGGCACACTTGTATTGGTAATAGCAATGTTATCTGCACTGACATTTCCGGTTCCCTCTACAGGAATATAAAAGGTTTTCTTTGCCACAACTTCCCCGTTCATATAGTTCAGCCCCAGAACTTCCACTTCAATAGCATAGTTCTTGCTTTCCAAGCCCTCTTTTACCGTAATGGGGAATTCTGCCGTCTTTTTCATTCCAACGGAGACATAGCCTAATTGACACTGATTGCTTCCGTTATAAATAGACAGCCCTTCGGGTAAAGTCAACGATACCACTGCGTTTTTAATGGTTGTATTTCCATAATTGTATACTTCTAATTTTAATTTATTATCATTTCCCTGAACAAATCCGCCTGACGGCTCCATGGTATGAGAAATATCCACGCCCGCTACAATTTTGGAATCTCTGTCATCGGTGGACAGTCGTTCATAAACCGTAAAATATGTATTTTCTTCTAAGGTTTTTTGATTGGGGAGGTCTGCACCGCCTGAATCCTTTAAGTTCGCCGTAAATTTACAGGTTCTTTCTCCCGTAGAGGCGTGCTTCGTTATTTCCACTGAAAAGCTGACCGTCTGTTTTCCTCCTGAGGGTATGGTCACACTTCCCGCATTCTCACTGACTGTAACTCCGCCTCCTTCAATGGAAAGCCTCATATTCTGCACAGTAACGGTTTCTCCTCTGTTGTTTTCTATGGTAAAACCCACGGAGACATTTTTATCTGCCTGCATACCTCCGGGGGATCCGATGGTTTCTATTTTCACTCCTCCATTACCTGCGGCGAAAGCCATATAGCTGTTTAGGTTTTCCGGGTATAACGCCGGTATCAAAGAATATAAAAGTATCACAACAACCGCCATTGACAGCCCTAAGCTCCGTCTTCCAATGCTTCTCTTACTGTTCATTTCTCTTCTCTCCCTTTTCTTCTTCGTCTATACTATTTTTTACAGTAACACTTAATATGTTCCCATCCTGAATTGTTACTACTTTATCCGCATAATTTGCAATGCTCCTGTCGTGAGTAACCAAAATTAAGGTCTGCTTATGCTTCCTCACTTGATTAACAATAAGATTCATTACTTCTTTCGTGGTATTGGTGTCCAGATTGCCGGTGGGCTCGTCCGCAAATATAATCTTCGGCGTGCCCGCTAAGGCTCTTGCGATACCCACTCTCTGCTGCTGTCCCCCGCTCATTTGAGTGGGTCTTCGGTTCCCATAACCGATTAATCCCACCGCTTCTAATGCTTCCTCCGCAATTTTATTTCTCTTTTTCTTATCCATTCCCCTGAAAATCAGAGGCAGACTGACGTTTTCCGCAGCAGTAAGCATGGGCAGTAAATGATAAGCCTGAAATATAAAGCCTATGTTTTTCTGTCTGAAAAGGGTAATTTTTTCTTCGTTCAGTTTATGTATGGGTATTTTCCCAATATAAATTTCACCTCTTGTAGGCTTTTCAAGACCTGCAACCATATTTAAAAAGGTTGATTTTCCCGAACCTGACGTTCCCAGAAAACATACAATTTCCCCCTTGTATATGTCTAAACTCACATTGCTCAGGGCCACCACCTTCTCATCACCCATTCTGTATATTTTTCTGACATTCTTTACTCTAATTAGCGGTTCCATCCGTTCCCTCTCTACTGTTATCAATACGTTTAAAAAGCGAACTCCACCCCTAGAGTTCGCATTTTAAAGCAGTCTAATTGTTTGTTTCACATATACTAAGAGCCCCCACTCTTATTGTATATAAGCTCACAATACACCTTCTGTGCTTACAGTGTACTACCTGTATTAGTACACTGTCAATCCCTTATTTTTTATTTTTTGACAAACTATTACTTATTTTTACAATTAATCTCCAGTCCCAATAGTCCTACATAATATAAGACTTCGCTACAGGCAAAAACGTTTCATTATTTTGCCAAATTTTTTGAAAAAATTTATTTTTTATTCTCATACTATAAGTTAAAATTTAACTGCTGATTCTTAATATAGCCTTTATGGAAGCTTAATAATTCTTAAGGTTATTGTTTATTTCACAAAAATTTATTTAAACATATTCCTTCTTTCCATAGATAGCTTTCCGGACAGGCTCAGGAAAAACAAATAGGGCTAGTTAAACTTTTTATTCTAAGTATCAAGGAATCGGTTCTAATAATATATTGTATTAGAACAAAAGGAGGTTTCAGAATGATATCGATTCAGCAGTTAGAAGAATCTTATATTCCACCAAGCCAAATAACTTTGGTCTTCGAATCAAGAATACTTTGGAGGGATTTAGCTACTTGGCTTCAGGCATATTTAGTCAGTGTCTTTGCCGGTTTTGGTAATCAAGATTCAATAGAAGTAAAACTAAGAGAGGTTATTGTAAAATTTGGGAATATTTTGAGTACAGTCTTTGGAGGAGAAATCGGAGAGCAATATAGTAATCTTATCACCAATTGGATCAACACATTTAAATTATTGGTAGATGCGCAAATAAATGATGATCTTAATACAGTAAATGAATATACAAATCAGTTATATGAAAATATAAATCAAATAGCTATTTTTCTATCACAAGTTAATCCGTTTTGGACAGAAAGTGAATGGAAGGCTTTGCTATACCGGTTCAATGAAATGTTAATTGATCAGTTATCTGCATATTTGTATAAAGAATATACGAGCAACATAGAGTCCTTTGATAGACTTTTAAATCTTACTTCAATAATTGGTAACTATTATTCAAGAGGCTTACTGAATTATTTAACTTATTCAAGATGATATACATTCAAGAGATTAAAATACTTCTTTTAATCTCTCGAACCTAATTGTACAAGCTGCCATATCCGAATTTTACTGAGATTGCAATTGGAAAACGAAACTGTCCATCGATGAAATTGTAATTTCAAGAAATCTTATGGTGATTTTTTTACTTTTTAATCTTTCGAGAATAGGCTGTGGTTTTAAAAGATTGGCACCGAGTAATTAAATAAATCCTCTGGATTAATATTAAAATATTAATCCAGAGGATTTTTACCGGTAAAATAAATTAAGGCCAAGAACGAAAATTTAACTGCTGATTCAGCTATAAGATATAAGCCTTTCACTGATTAAATTTCAACTTTATGGAAGGTCTTCTTGCCTTTCTTGATGATAAGAACTCCGTTCTTAAACTGATCTTTTGTAATCATCATTTTAGGGTTTGTTACCTTTTCATCATTGATCAGAAGTCCTCCCTGTTCAATGGTTCTAAAGCCTTCTCCATTGCTTGGAACAAGCTTTAGCTGCTTGATCAGGTTCACTACACCCATTCCTTCTCCCTCAAAATCGGCAGCGGCCATCTTGGTGGCAGGAATGTTGCTCAGATCTCCCCCGCCGCTGAATGCAGCTCTGGCAGCCGCTTGTGCCTTAACAGCCTCTGCTTCTCCGTGCACAAGCTTCGTTACTTCAAAGGCAAGTATTTCTTTTGCTTTATTGATTTCTACATCTTTTAAAGCGGACAGCCTTTCTACTTCATCCATCGGAAGGAAGGTCAGCATACGAAGGCATTTGTTTACATCCGGATCGGCCACATTTCTCCAGTATTGATAGAAGTCATAAGGAGATGTTTTGTCCGCATCCAGCCACAAAGCTCCTTTTTGAGTCTTACCCATTTTAATGCCTTCACTGGTTGTCAGCAGCGAGAAAGTCATACCGTAAACCTGTTTCTCCAATTCACGCCGACAAAGGTCTACACCTCCGAGAATGTTGGACCATTGGTCGTTGCCGCCAAATTCCATTTTGCAGTCAATATCCCTGGCCATTGCCATAAAGTCATAGGACTGCATCAGCATGTAGTTAAATTCCAGAAAGGACAAGCCTTTTTCTAATCTTTGTTTAAAACATTCTGCACGAAGCATATTGTTAACCGAAAAATGTCTGCCGATATCCCTGATAAACTCAATATAATTCAGATTCATCAGCCAAGATGCGTTGTTAACACAGATGGCTTTTCCCGGATCAGGCTCTTTGTTAGCAGAAGCTTTACCGAAGGTTTTGCCGTCTCCGCCGGTATATACCCACTCATCATCAAATTCAAGAAATTTATCAAAGAGCTTCTTAAAAGCATTGCAATTGTTCTGAACTGTTTCCGGAGTCATCATCTGACGCATGTCCGTTCTGCCGGAAGGGTCACCAACCATACCAGTTCCGCCGCCAATCAGAACAATTGGCGTATGCCCGTATTTCTGCATATACATCATAATGATGACCTGCATGAAGTGACCTACATGCAGACAATCTGCAGTGGGATCAAAGCCTATATAAAATCTGATTTTTTCTTTTCCCAACAGTTCTCTTACTTCTTCCTCATTGGTGCATTGCTCTATGAAGCCTCTTTCTTTCAGCACGTCATATACGTTATCGTGCTTGCTCACGTTATCTGGTATAAAATTCATACTTCTTCCTCCTATCAGCCATTTTTTGTACTGGGTTACAAAGGGCTAATCCTACATTTATTTTGTCCCGTATAAACGGTCTCCCGCATCTCCCAGACCCGGAATAATATATGCGTTTTCATTTAATTTTTCATCTCTGGCCGCAATAAAGATATCTACATCCGGATGTGCTTTGTGTAATGCTTCAATACCTTCAGGCGATGCAATCAAGCACATAAAGATGATATTCTTTGCTCCTTTGTCTTTAATAAAATCGATAGCTGCAACAGCGCTGCCGCCTGTAGCAAGCATAGGATCTACAACAAATACCTGTCGCTTTGCTATATCCGTAGGCAGTTTGCAGTAATACTCTACCGGAATATGTGTCTCTGGGTCTCTGTATAATCCCACATGTCCAACCTTTGCGTTTGGAACCAGTGCTAGCATCCCGTCCACCATTCCAAGACCTGCTCTTAAAATAGGAACAATGGCGATGTCTTCCCCTTGAAGCATTTTCATTGTTGTCTTGCACATCGGTGTCTCAATTTCAACCTCTTCAAGCGGAAGATTTCGTGTAGCTTCATAGCCCATAAGCATTGAAATTTCTCTGACCATTTCTCTGAAATCTTTTACACTTGTATCTATCTTTCTAATCATTGCTGTCTTGTGTTGAATTAGCGGATGATCGAATACATATACTTTACCCATTTATTATTTCCTCCCTTGCATTGCCTGCGTTTAATTATCTAATTACTTATTACATATTGTTTAACATATCTACACGGCGCTGATGTCTGCCGCCTTCAAATTCTGTATCTAACCAAGCCTGTGTAATGTTCTTTGCAGCTTCTGTGTCTGTAATTCTGCCTCCCATAGCAAGGATATTCGCATCATTATGCTTTCTTGTCATTTCTGCCATCTGTACGCTTGTACAGAGGGCACACCTTACACCTTTTACTTTATTAGCCGCAATGGAAATGCCGATGCCTGTCCCGCAGCAAACAATTCCTCTGTCTGCTCTGCCTGAAACTACTGCTTCACCGCAAGCTTCTCCATATTCCGGATAGTCCACCGAATCCGTTGTATGGGTTCCCAAATCAAGAACCTGAATTCCTTGTTTCTCCAAAAATTTTTTGATTTCTTCTTTTAATTCAAAACCACCGTGGTCGCATGCCATTGCTATTTTCATAAAAACTTCCCTTCTTTTGTAAATATGTTAATCTTATATATTTATTACGCTGTAGCCTGCTGATTTGAGCATTCTGTTCATTACTGCAAAGCCTACTCCATCATTGGTATCCAGTGCTCCTGCCAGAATCAAATCCACTGACCGTTCATCAAAATCACGCAATTCGGCAAAAAAATCATGAGCTGCCTCATGGAACTGATTATCTTCAAATAAAATAATCCCTACTTTTTTACCTATTGCTTCATTCTCTGATTTTAATCGATCAATTTCTGCCTTAACCCTGTCCATTTCCCCGGAAATGATTATCATTTCTGCCTTGGGAGCATAATGCTTATATTTCATACCAGGAGCTTTCGGCTTAAAGTCTTTATCAGAGACATCCCGCGGTCGATTCACAAATAACGCAGGATCCAGTTCCACTTTTTTCCCCAATTTGTCTACAGCTTTTTCTAAATCTTTAGGCGTGATAATGCCCGGACGCAGTACCACAGGGAAATCACCGGTTACGTCCACAACAGTCGATTCAATTCCAACCTGACAGTCTTGTCCCATAAGAATGGCGTCAATTCTGCCTTGCAAGTCTTCTACCACATGCTGTGCCTTGGTAGGGCTCGGCCTCCCTGATATATTAGCGCTGGGCGCGGCAATGGGACAGCCGGATCGCTTGATTATTTTCCTCGCGATATCATCAGAAGGCATTCTTACGGCTACCGTATCCAATCCTCCCGTAGTCACATCTGGTATACCCGGCAGCTTATCCACAACCATAGTCAGCGGACCCGGCCAAAACTCTCCGATCAAAGCCTCCATCAACGGAGTTATCTCAGGAGTCAGCCTTTTCAGCTCTTCCGTTTCCGCAATATGAACAATCATGGGGTTATCACTGGGTCTTCCCTTTGCCGCATATACCTTTCCCACTGCTTGGCTGTTCAAAGCGTCCGCACCCAGTCCGTATACCGTTTCCGTAGGAAACGCCACCAAGCCTCCTTGGGCAATTATTTCTGCAGCCAGGTCAATATTTTCATCTGTCACGTCTAAAAGTTTAGTTTCCATTTTTCTGTCTTTCTATTTATCTATCATCATTCCTGTTGATTCCATTAAAAGTTTTTCATCTTTTCTGCCTGATCACTGGTAATCAGACCGTCAATAATTTCATCCAAATCTCCGTCCAGGAAGTAATCCAACTTATAAATTGTCAAATTGATTCGGTGATCAGAAACTCTTCCCTGGGGAAAGTTATAGGTTCGAATTCTTTCACTTCGGTCACCGCTTCCCACCTGGCTTTTTCTCTGATCGGCTATTTCTTTATTTTGCTCCTGCTGCATTAAATCATACAGTCTGGAGCGCAATACCTTGAAAGCTTTTTCTTTATTCTTGATCTGCGATTTTTCATCCTGACAGGTCACTACCAAACCGGTAGGAATGTGCGTCAGCCGAACCGCTGAATCCGTGGTGTTTACACATTGTCCTCCGTTTCCTGATGCCCGATACACATCCACTCGAACATCATTGGGATTAATGGCCACCTCCACATCTTCCACTTCAGGAAGAACCGCAATGGTTGCCGCAGAGGTATGGATACGTCCGGAAGATTCGGTCTCCGGCACACGCTGTACCCGATGGGCACCGCTCTCATATTTCAGTCTGCTGTATGCTCCTTTACCCTTTATGAGCACTACCGCTTCTTTAATCCCGCCGATTCCTGTATCGTTCATTTCCAAAATCTCTGTTTTCCAGCCCCGTCTTTCTGCATACCTCATATACATTCTTAACAGATCCGCTCCAAATAAAGCAGCTTCATCTCCGCCGGTTCCGGCCCGTACTTCCAATATAACATTTCGATCATCATTCGGGTCTTTTGGAAGCAGCAAGATTTTCAGTTCTTCGGATATGGTCTCGATAGCAGGTTCTAATTCACTTATTTCCATCTTTGCCATTTCGCGAAGCTCTTCATCATTTTCCTCCAGCATTTCTTTTGCTGCCTGCAGATCTTCTTTTGCTTTTTTGTACTCTTTGTACTTATTTACAATGGGCTCCATCTCGCCCATCTCTTTAATGTGCTTCTGCCATACCGGCTGGTTATTAATAACCTCCGGGTCAGAAACCTTCAAAGAAAGCTCCTCATATTTTTCTAGTATAAAATCCAGTTTATCAAACATTCATCGTTCTCCTTAATTTATTGGTCATATATCTAAACGCCCAACCTAGACTATTCTGGCAAAAAGTCCAGTCTCCTCCATACTAACTATTTAGTATAACATATTTTATCATAAAAAAAAACTGGAAATTAACATTTCCAGTTACTTTAAAGCTACTTTAGTCGATATTATACTTTGTCTTAAACTTTTCAACACGACCGCCACGGTTAATGAACTTCTGCTGTCCAGTAAAGAACGGATGGCAAGCTGAACAAACTTCAACTCTGATCTCATCTTTATTTGACTTTGTCATGAACGTGTTGCCGCATGCGCAAGTAACTTTACATTCCTTATAATTTGGATGGATTCCTTCCTTCATGCTATGCACCTCTCCTTTGCTCTTGGCCCCGCGGCCTCCGCATTATTACTGTAAACTACAGCTTGTATATTATATCAAAGGAACAATTCATTATCAAGTTCTTTTTAAAAAACCTTTTCTTCTAAATTTTACGATCAGCCCCGGCAATGTTAGCGGCTATCAAATCAAGTACCATAAAACCTACAGCAAGAAGAATAGGAATCGTCCAATCTCCTGACCAATCGTACACTACCCCGGCCAACATAGGTCCAATAGCGGCCATAACGTAGCCTGCGCTTTGAGCAAAACCTGACAACTGAGCGGCCTGCATGGCATCCGAGGTTCTCATTCCGAAAATTACCAGACTTAAGCTGAAAGTCCCTCCTAATCCCAATGCCAGCAAGCCTGTGCTGAAAGCAAGAGGAAGCATGTTTGTGGAAAACAGAATGCCCGCCAGCCCGATAACTCCAAGCCCGGCCACTCCCATTGCCAATTTACTCTGCTTTTTAAACCTTCCCGCCAAAATCGGCACTGCAAAATTAGCAGGTATTGCGGCCAGCTGGAAAACTGTTGCCACGATTCCTGCCGCCATAGCCGAAATGCCCTTATCCGCCACAATCATGGGCAGCCAGGTAACCATCATATAAAAAACACAGGACTGTCCGCCGAACATAATTGCCACCCACCAGGCCAACGGTATTTTATACAAGGGCTTTGCCTGTTTTATTTCCCGCTCTTTGCCAGATACAACAGCATTGACAGCCGGACTATTTTTCAGCTGCATACAAGAAATAATAACAGCCAGCAGCGCTGCTGCGGCCCATATACAAAAAGTCAGTCTCCAGCCCCAGCCCATCTCTACTGCCAAAGGCACACTGATTCCTGCTCCAATCCCGGAGCAAATGGACATGGTGGTGGTAAACACCCCAGTCATGGTCCCTATCTTTTCGGGGAAAAAGTTTTTTATAACAGCGGGAATTAAAACATTTCCGAAGGAGATACCCGCACCAATCAGTGCAGTTCCAGCCAGCAGTCCCACTAATCCACCGAAAGAGCGGATCAAAATCCCAGCCAGCAGAATTAACAGACCCAGCAATAAAGCTTGGTTTATCCCTGTTCTCTCACCGATCTTGCTGACACATGGGGATAAAAGTGCTATGACAATCAAAGGGATAGTGGTTATAGAGCCAGCAATAGTATTGGATAGCTGTAAATCTTCTACAATGCAGTATAAAATTGATCCTACTGAGGTAATCGGTGCTCTGAGGCAAATAGCCGTCGTAATTATTACTAGAGATATGAGTACCCTGCTTTCTCGTATAGTTTTCATGTAAATAACAATCTTTCTTTAATTCACTTGAGTTTTACAAATGACTACTCTATCAAATTCATTATAATCTTTTTTAACCTCAATATCTGTATACTGTCCCATATGAGCCAGCTTTTCTGCTATGATATTGCCTTGATTATGCCCAACCTCTAAAAATAACATGCCGCCTTTATTCAGATGCTTCGGAGCCTCTTTCAAAATCTGCCGGTAAAAATCTAAGCCATCCTCCCCGCCGTCTAAAGCCAGAAGAGGCTCGTGCAGTCTGACCTCTTCCTCTAAAGTGGAAATCACTTCTGATTCTATGTATGGCGGGTTAGACACAATTATGTCAAATTTAATATTGCCCAGCCGTCCTTTAAAGGGGTCAAACATATTCCCCTTTTTCACTGTTATATTTGCTTTTAACGCTCTGGCGTTCTCTTTTGTCAATCTTATGGCGTCCTCACTGATATCGCTGCATACAATTTTCATGTTCTTGCACAGCTTAGCTAAGCTTATGCCTATTGCACCGCTGCCGCAGCACAAATCCAACACAGTAATTTTGCCTTTAAAGCAGCTGGCATATTCCATAACCGACTCTGCCAGCAGCTCCGTATCCAGTCTGGGAATTAGAACATTTTTACCAACTTTAAAATCATATCCCATAAATTGCTGGGTACCCGTTATGTGCTGCAAAGGTAATCTTGTTGCCCTATCATCAATTAACTCGAAGTAGCTGTTGCATTGACCGTCCTCCATGGTTTTGGACCACATCATAAAAAGCTCTCCCCGTTCCAGTTTAAGCATATGGCAAAGTAATCGTTCAGCATCCACTTTAGCATCATATATACCGGCCCGTTCCAGTGTCCTCTGCCCAATTTCAAGCATTTCTTTTACAATCATCGCCATTTTATATATTCCCCCTTGGCTTGGTTATTTACCTAATAAAACCTCTTCGGTATATGTTTCATAATCAGGCATGTAGAGGTCTAATTCTTCTGTTTCCTCAGGAACCATAACTGCTTTCATAGCAACAATCGCTACCTCCAGCTGTTTTTCATCCGGCTCCTTGGTTGTAAGCTTTTGTAAATATATTCCCGGCAAACTTAAAATTCTGACTAAACTGTTGTCACTGCGCCCTGCCCATTTCAGGAGTTCATAAGAAAGTCCCGCCACCACAGGTATCAGCAATATTCTGGACGTCACCCGCCAAAATAAATTCGGCCAGCCTAAAAGCGAAAACAAGATTAAACTGATCACCATGATAAACATCAAGAAGCTTGTTCCGCATCTTGGATGTAAGGTATAAAACTGCTGACAATTTTTAGGTGTAAGCTCCAATCTGTTTTCAAAACAATGAATGCATTTATGCTCTGCACCATGAAATTGAAACACCCTTTTTATGTCTTCCATCTTTGAGATGAGTAATATATATATTGCGAACAAAACAATACGCAATATACCTTCTATCAGATTCAGAAGGATTTCATTCTGAGTGAATATGCTGCACCAGTTAACAGCAACTGTGGGTACCACAATAAAGATCCCCACTGTGAAAATAAGCGCCAAAACTACGGAAGCATAAATCATAATATTCCATGCTGCCTTTTCTCCAAAGTGCTTTTCAATCCATAAGGTAAATTTGTCTTTTTCGTAATATTCAGGGCCTTTAATGGTTCCATCCTCTGTTCCTGATGCCCGCTGCTCTTCCCGCATTTTTGCCAGTTCCTCAGCATGCTCATTCTCATATTTTTCCAGAACCTCAGCGGAATACATCAACGTTTTTGTTCCTGTAACCAAAGCAGAACCAAAAGAAATGACTCCTCTGACAATAGGAATTTTAGTCCAAACACCTTTCGATTTCAATTTTTCCGTCTTTAAATGAATGACGCCGTCAGGCATACGTACAGCTATAGCCGTACGCTCCGCTCCCCGCATCATAATTCCTTCCATTACCGCCTGTCCTCCCACACTGGTGGGGCAAGCTTCTTTTAAAAATATTTTGCTTAAATCCATATTTTGCTCCTGTTGTAAGTATTTTTACAGTTCTTACTTCTATTTCTGTTCGGCAAGCTTACTCTTTTTTATTACTTGAATAAAATCCGCATTATTTCTAGTATGAGCAAGATTATCAATAATGGTTTCCGTCACTTCTTGAGTACCCAGGTTAGCCATAGCCCGTCTCATCATCCATACGGCCTCTATTTCTTCCGCACTCATCAGCAAATCTTCCCGCCTTGTTCCGGATTTATTTAAGTTAATAGCCGGGAAAATTCTCTTCTCTGACAGTTTTCTGTCTAAATGAAGTTCCATATTACCCGTTCCTTTAAATTCTTCAAAAATTACATCGTCCATACGGCTGCCTGTTTCTACCAAAGCTGTTGCCAATATAGTAATGCTGCCTCCCTCTTCCAGCTTTCTCGCCGCACCAAAGAATTTCTTGGGTTTATGTAGCGCACCCGGATCCAGACCCCCTGACAGGGTCCTTCCTGAAGCCGGAACTACCAGGTTATATGCACGGGCTAATCTTGTAATGCTATCCAAAAGGATAACTACATCTTTTCCATGCTCTGCCAATCTCTGTGCACGGGCCAAAACCATCTCTGCCACCTTCACATGGTGCTGAGGCATCTCATCAAAGGTGGAGTAAATAACTTCTCCGCTTATCAGGGAGCGCTTCATATCCGTTACCTCTTCTGGCCTTTCATCTACCAAGAGTACAATCATCTCTACCTCGGGATATTTTGCTTCTATGGTATTGGCAATTTTTTTAAGCAGTATGGTTTTTCCCGCTTTAGGAGGTGCAACGATAATTCCTCTTTGCCCTTTTCCTATGGGAGCCACCAAATCAATCAGCCGCATGGCTGTATCACTTCTTAAACCTGTTTCCAAGGACAATCTTTCCTTTGGAAAAATAGGGGTCAGATCATCAAAATCCGGTCTCTTAATGGCTTCGCCCGGTTCCTCTCCGTTAACGGTGAGAACATAAAGCAAGGCGCCGAATCGCTCCCCTTCATTGGGTTTTCTTGAAATTCCCTTGATTTTGTCTCCGGTTTTTAAATTAAATCTTCTGATTTGCGACGGAGATACATATACATCCTTCTCACTGGTTAAAAAATTAGAGAATCTTAAAAATCCAAAACCACCATCTGCCAATTCAAGAATTCCTTCTACCTGCGGGCGTTCTTCTTTATGTGTTTTTTGTTCCGCGGGCTCCCCACTATCTTCTTCCGTACTATCTTCACACTTAGCCATCTCATTCTGCGCGGCTGCTGTCTCCGCTTCCTTTATAATCTCCGGATCGATCATCACCGCCGACTGATTTTCATTTTCGGAATGGCCTCCGGCTCCCAGTGCGTTCAGAAGCTCTGCCTTCTTCATTTTCTCATAGCCTTCAATAGAAAACGCTTTTGCGATTTCCCTAAGCTCTGAGATCTTTTTATTTTTTAAAACATTTTGTTCCATAAAAATTCCCCTTCAAAAATATTATATAACCCCCAGACCGGGGGGGTATATAATACATTTCTAAATTATTTCGACAAGCTTCACTTTATCAGTCAATTTTTTGACATATTAATCTGTCGTTACCGCACCTTCAGTGGTGCTGTCTGACTGAACCGAATAAATCTGTCTTACCATTTCTTGAATTTTGTCAGTATCTGGATAAACATAGTATGGTGGGTCCGGATCCGGATTGTTTGGAAGTGTATAGGTTGAAATGCTGTCTCCTGAAATTCCTACCCCTTTAGTAGCCAGCCCTATGGCGGTTCCCAAAGTGATGTCTGAATCTACATTTTGGAACACAGTTTTGGCAACAGAAGGAAGGTTAAGGCCGATACATTGCCTGAATGCACTTTTCATAAATTCCTGCTGGGCTTTTACTCTTCCCAAATCGCCTTCTGCATATCCGTGCCGGAATCGTAAGAACTGAACGGCATGTTCCCCGTCCAAGGTCTGCTGTCCTGCCGGTATAGCGATTTTCAAAGGAGGTTTGTCATAAGGATCGTTATAATACATACCGCCTTTTTTATTTATATTTGGAACGTCCATAGGTACACCGCCCATTGAATCCACTATTTTTTTAAGTCCGTCGTATTCAATGACCGCGTAATAATTAATCGGCATGCCGCAGAGAAGCTCACTGACAGCTTTAGCCGTATTCACAGGATTTCCTTTATAAGCAGCATTTAGTTTTTTCTCTGCCAGCCCGTTGTAGCCTTTTCGCGGATAGTATGTATCTCTTGGTACGGAGATCACATCTACCTTTTTACCATCCATATCAAAGCTTACCAGCATGATGGTATCCGTCAGTCCGCCGTTTACTCCAATCAGAAGAACGTTAGCTCTCTTAGCATCTTTAAAGGACCGAAAGAAAGGACTATTTTCATCCACCAAAGATTCCAGCTTCAATTCCTCTTCCAGTACAGGCGTGTATTCCTCTCCCGGGTCGAATGGGTTTAGATTTGCAATTTTATCAATGGCAGAAGTTATTCCCAGGCTTCCCGCAGTCAATATGGCAAATGCGATAATAAAGGTCCTTAAAAAAATTTTTCCGCTACTGGCTGTTTTCTTATATTTTTTATTTTCGGCTTTAGAAACTTGTACAGCTTGGCAATCCTCGTAATCATAGCCCAAGCGTTCCACTTCTCTCTGCCTTGCTCTTTCTTCTCTTTCCCTAGCTCTTTGCTTCTTCTCAGCTCTGTTCATTTATCCGTTTATAACCTCTCTTGCTTCCGTTTCCCTTTTACTATTCCTGAACTAATATTCTATACTATTTGCGCACAAAAATAAATACTATAAATCAAAAAAGGACATCCTTAAAAATAGTACTGCTTTTTATATTATTCTGCTTCTGTTTCAGTTTTTGATTCGTCTTCAGCAGGCGGATTATATATTTCTTCAATCATATCTCCCACCTTAGTGGTATCCGCAAACCAATAAGATGCACCATTTACAGTTTTTGGCCCCCCTGGAATCAAATATGTAGACATATTCTCTGCGTCAAGACCGATTGCTTTTGTGGCTATTTTAGTAGCCATTCCTAAAGTTATATCGGAATCGATTTCCTCCAGCCCCAGTTTTACCACACTTGGCAAATTGGGGCCGATTGCCTGCTTAACTGCTGATTTAATAAATTCCTGCTGGGCTTTTACCCGTCCGATATCACCTTCCGGATACCCTTTTCTGTATCTCAGAAACTGAACAGACTTTTTACCATTTAAGGTCTGCTGCCCTTTCTCAATATAGATATGAAGGGGCGGCTTATCATATGGATCGTCATATTTCATAGTAAACGGGATATTCATAGGCACTCCGCCGATTTTATCTACTATTTTCTCCACATCACTGAACTCTATCACGGCATAATAATTGATAGGAATCCCCAGTAACGTATCACTGACAGCTTTGGCAGTCTCAATAACGCCTTGACTTCCATAAATTGCATTTATTTTTTGTGAAGCGGCACCCTTGTGATCTGGCCTGGCATAATAGGTATCACGAGGCACTGAAATAACATCCACCCTCTGATTTTTCATGTCATAGCTGGCCAACATGATAGTATCGGTCAACCCGTCATTATCTCCCAACACTAAAATATTTACTCGATCGCTTTTTGAAAACAGCTCATAATAAGGCCCGCTTTCATCCACAATATAGCCCATTTCGTCTTTGATCGATTCGTCTCCCCCAAATATACGAACCTCTCCAACTTTTCCTAAAGTAAAACGTACAGGTAAAAGGGCTATTGTAAATATCGCCAAGGATATTAAAAAAAATTGTATAAGTTGTTTTTTATTATTCATCTCCATTTTCCCCTTTTAATAAATCATCTCTTCAATATATACTAAATTGCAGATTTTTGCAAGAAAAAAAGGTCATCTGAAAACAGATGACCTAAAAAAGTCTTTTATGTAAAACTAAGTCTTATTTGCTGTAATCGAAGAAACCAACACCGGTTTTTCTTCCTAACTTGTTTGCTCTTACCATCTTCCTTAGTAATGGGTGAGGTCTGTATTTTGTATCACCGAATTCTGTGTAAAGGGTCTCCATAATTGCAAGGCAAACATCAAGACCAATCAAATCTCCTAATGCAAGAGGACCCATTGGGTGATTAGCACCAAGCTTCATGGCTTCATCAATTCCTTCTTCATTCGCCACGCCGTCAGCTAAAATACCAACTGCTTCATTAATCATAGGGATTAAAATTCTGTTTACAACAAAGCCAGGGGCTTCTGCAACATCTACCGGAGTCTTTCCTAAAGCTTTCGCAAGTTCAACAATTGTTGTTCTTGTTTCTTCGGAAGTAGTAAGACCTTTAACAATTTCAACCAGCTTCATAGCCGGAACCGGATTAAAGAAATGCATACCGATAATCTTGTCAGGTCTGTTTGTGGCTGCTGCGATTTCAGTAATTGAAAGAGCGGACGTATTTGTAGCTATAATAGTTTCAGGCTTGCAAAGCTCATCCAATTCTTTGAATAAAGCTTTTTTGGATTCCATGTCCTCTGTGGCTGCTTCAATGATCAGATCAGCATCCTTAACGATGGCGATATCTGTTGAACCATGAATTCTGCCCATGATTTCTTCTTTTGCTTCTGCAGTAATCTTTTCTTTGGCAACAAGCTTATCCAGATTCTTCTTTACTGTTGCGATACCTTTTTCAACAGAAGTTTCTCTTCTTGCTCTTAATACAACTTCGTATCCATTCTGAGCAAGAACCTGAATAATGCCGGCTCCCATTGTACCTGTTCCTAATACACCAATTTTCTTCATCACAATTGTCCTCCTTAGTTTATGTTAATCCTTCATAAGCATTGTTCATGCTATTGGATATATTATACCACATTCCACCAAGTTGTGTTGTTTTTTTTTTAACGCAATCAGAGAAAACAATTGATGTGCAAGCTGTTTGGCGGTTGACAAACAGGGTTTTTATCTCTTTTCCTTAGAACTATTTTCGTTATTTTTTTCACGACCAATTTTCTATTTTTTTTGAATTCTTTGATAAAACTCATCATTTAAACACTTTTTTATATGGTTTTATCATTCTTACAAAAAACTATTTTTTATAATTCCATAAGTTTTTGCTTCATTTCCTGCTTATATTGTTCAACGCCCGGCTGATTAAATGGATTTACTCCCATTAAATAAGAGGTAATCGCACAAGTCGTTTCAAAGAAATAGATCATCTGCCCGAAATAAAATGCATTTAACTCTGGGATGTCTATGCGCACCATAGGAATGCCTGCCGCTTCATGGGCAGCCATCACACCCTCCATGGCCGCTTTATTGATCTGGTTCATACTCTTCCCTGCCAGCAGCTCTCCTGCACTGTCCGGGATGATTATATCTTTAGAAGGTTTCTCTACATTCAGAACAGTCTCGAAAAATATTTGATGCCCCTGCTGTAAAAACTGCCCCATACTGTGCAGATCCGAACTAAATCGAAGAGCATCGGGATACAGGCCTTTGCCGTCTTTTCCTTCACTCTCGCCAAACAATTGCTTCAACCACTCAGCAAAAAACTCCAGCTGCGGTTCATAATACTCAACAATTTCTATGGCCTTCCCGGATTGATAAAGGGCATAACGTGCTGCCGCATAATCTGCAGCATCAAAGTCCCAGGCGGTTGACGTGGCCATGGCCTCAGCCCCTGCCAGCATGCTTTTAATGTCTATTCCCGCCGCCGCCATCGGCAGCAGACCTACAGGAGTAAGCACAGAATACCGCCCGCCAATGTCATCCGGCACCTTAAAAGTGACATAACCCTCCCGTTCCGCTTCTGCCCGAAGGATTCCTTCCTTGGCATCAGTAATGGCATAGAGCCTTTTACAGGCTTTTTCCTTCCCGTATTTATTTATCATTGCCTCTTTTAGTACTGCAAAGGCAATGCTGGGTTCTATGGTTGTTCCTGACTTTGAGATCACACACAGAGAGACCTCTTTTGTTTGAATGTCCTTTAAAAGTTTCTTCAAGTAAACGGCACTCATGGTATTTCCCGCAAATTTTACAGAAGGATAGCGGCTGGATTCTATTCCCGTTCCATAGACCTCATCGAACCCTACCAACGCATGAATAGCCGCGCGAGCACCTAAATAAGAGCCTCCGATTCCTATTACGATTAATTCATCGCATTGATCCTGAATGATCATTGCCGTGTTTAAAATCTTTTCCAGCTCATCGGGATCGATTTGCATTGGCAGCTTCACCCATCCGGTAAATTCTTCTTTCCCTGACCAAAGCCTCTCCAACGCATTTTCCGTGTCGGGTGAATATCCTTTAAGTTGCTCTTCAGAAAGCTTGGTCTTTGTTAAATCTATTTTTAAATCCATCCATGATTCTCCTTTAATGATACTAATTATTTGCACTCTTTTATCTATTTTTGCGGTGTATAATTAGGAACGATTTCGTGCAACCACTCCTTTACCTCGGTATCACTCATATCTGAAATCCTCTTCACTTTGGTTTCGATGGATTCCTGCTGTTCCTCTGCATCCAGCATAGCTTTTAATGCAGCATTTGCCGGCAGAGGATGACCGACGTAAATTTTATTATGTGCAGTTTTTTCTACCCCTTCTTCATCCAAAAGCAGCTCTTCATAAAGCTTTTCTCCGGGTCTTAATCCAGTCACAACAATATCAATATCCACATAAGGAACATATCCCGATAACCGTATCACGTTTTCCGCTAAATCTAAAATTCTTACCGGTTCTCCCATGTCTAAAATAAAGATTTCACCGCCCTGAGCCATGGCGCCTGTCTGAATTACCAATTCCACGGCCTCGGGTATGGTCATAAAATATCGGGTAATATCCTTATGGGTGACCGTAACAGGTCCTCCCTTTTCAATCTGTTTTCTGAAAATGGGAATAACCGAGCCATTGCTTCCCAAAACATTACCGAAGCGTACTGCAGCAAAGGTTGTTCTGGATTGCTGGCTTTTTTCCTGCAAAATCATTTCTCCCACCCGTTTGGTTGCCCCCATTACGTTGGTAGGATTCACAGCCTTATCCGTGGAAATCATCACAAATTTTTCTGTGGCAAATTCTTCTGCCAGATCAACCATATTCTTGGTTCCCAATATATTATTCACCACAGCTTCTTTTGGATTCCTTTCCATCAGCGGAACATGCTTATGGGCGGCTGCATGGAAGATCACATGGGGCTTGTACTTCTCAAAAACCTCCCGCATCCTTTTTTTATCTCGAACAGAGGCAATAACCACTTCAAATTCAAGCAAATCAAAGTTTTCCTTCAGCTCATTGGCAAGCTCGAAAACCGTATTTTCATAGATGTCCACAGCAACCAGTCTTCGAGGCCTGAATTTTGCAATCTGCCGGCAAAGCTCTGAGCCGATTGATCCGCCTCCGCCTGTCACCATAACAATTTTTCCTTCAATGTAGCTGCTTATCTCCCTCAGATTTACATGCACTGGTTCACGACCCAAAAAGTCTTCAATATCCACATCCCGCAGCTTACTGATGCTTACCTTATCATTGATTAAGTCAATTAAGCTAGGCAGGATCTTAATCTTACATCGAGTGCGTTTGCATTCCTCCATAATGGCTTGAATCTCTCTCTTATTGGCAGAGGGAATCGCTATAATAATTTCATCCACGCCGTATTTTCTGGCGGCATGTTTTATTTCACTTCGTCCTCCATAAACCTTAACCCCACAAATTCTGTTTTTCTGCTTGGATACATCATCATCTATGGCCACAACCACCTTTTTTCCGTATTCGTGATGATTCTTTATCTCATTAATCATGGAAGCCCCGGCTTCTCCTGCTCCAATGACCATCACCTTGGTAACATTCCCGCCTATTATATCCTTTCTGCCTATTCGAAGCACAAAGCTGTTAAAGGCCCCCGGGCTCCTCAGATTTCTTACCATTCGATAGGAAATCCTGCTGGCAGACAGCAAAAATACCATGATAAA
>DKLE01000184.1:3374-12288 GCA_002455605.1 Firmicutes bacterium UBA6648 | reverse complement strand
TCATATAAATCATTCTGGGCATGGATTGAACGGAAAAGGTCATAAAAAACATCACAAAAAGCTGAGCCGCACCGGCTCCACCCACGATCTTTATTAATTCCTCTGTGCCCGCGTAGCGCCACATGCTGGTATATAATCCAAACAAACTGTAGGCTAAGATACAGACTGCGGTGATGGGGAACAGGTTATTGGCATAAATTCCAAACCATGCATCAAAAGCTATCGTATTTACATCAAAATCAAATCTCAATAAAAATGCTGTGATATATGAAATATTCACAATACAGAGATCTACAAATAAAAGTATTGCTATTCTTGTAAATTTAACCATTATGTTTTACTCCCAAACTGTTGACTTGTTATTTTTTCTAATTTATTTATCATAACTTGAACGACTATTATCTATTTTAATTCACTTTTTCCGTTCTTTTATTATACATATAATTGACAAATTGGCAAAATGGTAATCTTATCCTCATTGGTTCCTGCCTTTTTATCTTTTATTTCCGTAAAAATAGGGCGGGTAAAAACCCACCCTTACAGAATAAACTCTATAAATCAGTTTTGATGCCCTATAAAGCTTCTATAAGCCTTCTGGCTTTATTCATCTTGGACTGAGAATCCATGGCAAGATTTACAAAGGTATCCGATAACATGGAATAATCGCCCTTTTTAACCGAAAGATAGGCAATGTTCTCCAGAACCAACAGATAGTTTTCTGATATCTTCACAAAATCATATAATGCCCCTTGTGCCAGCTTTTCATCTTCTGTCATTTTGCTTTTTTTCATATTATTGATAGAAACCGTTTGTTGCTCGGCAGATTGAACATCAGCGCTGATAGAATCAGCCAGCATTATTTTTAAAGCAGAATCCGTGGTTTTTTGTGCTTCTACCAGCTTAGCCGTGGCCTGATCGTAAAGCTCAATGGCACTCTCCAGCTCTGCCTTTAATCTTTTCGTATATATGGTAGGCTCCGATTCCTCCTTGCATTCTTCTTTATCACCGATTATAACGGTCTTTGTTACATTGTCCCATCGTATTGGTTCCTTCATCAGTTGGGAGACAGATCGCACCGGTAAGTAAGTACTCCCTTCATATACAATAGGATAAATGCGATTGCCGCTTTCATTTGCAAAATCTTGCATAACAAAATCATACATAATGGTAATATCCGGCCGTACATTAACTGTTACTTGAGCAGATTTCCAAGTAGGCTCAACATAATCCTCTTTATCAAAGCCCTGTGCCGCCTCTTCATTTTCCGTATTTTTTTTTGCTTTCGATTTATTTGGATTATTTAATGTCTTTCCGATATAAACAGTTTTACTGTAGTTGTCCCATTGAACTTCTTCATCCATCAGTGCAGATACTGCCCGAACAGGCAGATATGTGCTGCCATTATAGACAATGGGATAAACCCTTTGTCCCTGAACATTTTTAAAAATCTGCAGCTTATCCTTTAACTGCACGGTAAACTCCGGCTTCACATAAGCAATTACTTTGCTGGGTGCAGCCTTGTCTGGCTTATTCACATTCACAGCCTCTGCCGCAAAAGCAATATTGGTTGTCCCTGCTATCAGGGAAAGCGACAATAAAATCCCTATAATCCTCTTATTTCTTCTCATGCTAAGTTCTCCCCAATGAACACTACTAGTAGTTAAATTTTACCATTTAAAAATCTCTATTATTTCTTAGTATACCATTTTATGGTCAAAAAACAAATAAAAATTTTATTCCACTACTGCAATGTATAGTGAATTTTCCTTAATTCCATTTCCATATTTAAAAATAAATGTGGTATAATATAATGTCTATGCCTATTATTCAATAACTCATAAAAAACAAATATAGGAGAAAAAATGAAAAATGATTAGAGAAAATCAACAAATACTGAATCAGATTAACATATTTACAGATGGTGTGGTTATTCTTCTAGCTATGATCCTGGCCTATAGTATTCGTTTTTTAGTATTTCAGGGAGAAACAGGGCACATTACCTTAAAGGGATATATCAGCTTAGGCATGGTGGTGATTCCTCTCTATCTGCTTATATATGCGGGGTTTAATTTATATGAATCCTTTCGCAGAAAAGATTTTTCAAAGGAGTTCGGTCTTATTATCAAGGCCAACCTGTTAGGAATAGTCATTCTTTTAACATGTTTATTTGTATTTAAGAAAATTGATTTGTCCCGATGGACCTTGGTATTTTTCTTCGCTTTTAATATAACTGGTACTGCCTGTAAACGGTTTATTCTACGAAATATTTTAAAAAAATACCGAGAAAAAGGCTATAACATAAAGCATGTGATATTGCTGGGGGATGGACCTCTGGCCAGAAGCTATCTCAATGCAGTTTATAACAATAAGTCATTAGGCTTTTCCATAACGGGCTACATTTCCGCTAATAAAAGCTTGAAGCATATTCGTTACCTGGGGAATTATGACATAATCTATGAAACTCTTGATTTATTTAATGCAGATGAAGCCGTTGCAGCTCTTGAAGCCGAAGAATTTCATTTACTACCCAAAATCATCAATAGCTGCGAAAAGTCCGGCACAAAATTGTCGGTTATTCCCTTTTACTCGAAATATATGCCTTCTAATCCCTACCTGGACGATCTGGAAGGCATTCCACTGATTAATATAAGACGCATTCCTTTGGATAACCTCTTAAATGCTATGGCTAAAAGAACCATGGACATAATCGGTGCTCTTTTTTTAATCGTGTTGTTTTCCCCTATTATGCTGATTGCTTCCGTGGGAACAAAACTATCCTCACCCGGTCCCATTATTTTTAAGCAGGAGCGGATTGGGCTGAACAAGAAACCTTTTACTATGTACAAATTCCGCTCCATGCGGATTAACGCCGTTGAAAGAACAGGCTGGACAACCTTTGATGACCCCAGAAAGACTAAGTTCGGTTCTTTCATACGCAAGCTTTCTATTGATGAACTGCCGCAATTTTTCAATGTATTGAAAGGGGATATGAGCTTAGTGGGGCCTCGCCCTGAAATGCCTTATTTCGTAGAACAATTTAAAGAAAGCATCCCTTTATACATGGTCAAGCACCAGGTACGTCCGGGCATAACCGGATGGGCACAGGTCAACGGCCTTCGTGGAGACACGTCCATAGAAAAACGAATTGAGCATGACATCTATTACATAGAAAACTGGAGCCTTATTTTTGATATACGCATATTATTCTTAACGCTGTTCAAAGGCGTAATGAATGAAGAAAAATTATAAATGAATTAAATTAAAACGGAGGAAAAAATTAAAATGACTAAAAAGCTTACATTTCTGCCTGCAGTATTTACAGTGCTTCTAATACTTTCTACTGCGATGATGGGTTCCTTTGACCTGATGGTTCAAAAGTGGACAGCATTTCTTTGTCTGTGTGCAATCATCATTCTAATGTTTATTCCGCAAGCCAAAAATGCTTTTCAAAAATATACAACACCACTATTTATAGTTACTATAGGCTATATTATCTGGAATGGCATTTCTGTCTTTTACGCGGATGTGCCTAAAGCAGCTTTATTTGAATTTACTAAATTGATTGCGGCGGCCACCGCATTTTTTGCAGTACTTATTTTTACAGAAGCAACAAAAAAAGGAGTAAAAGTAATTTTTACTGCGATATCCGTGACCACTGCTTTCTTTGGACTTATTTCTATTGACGCAGCTTCCAACGGTCCTATTGCAACAATTTTTAAAGTCTTTATGGGATTATTCACAAATAAAATGGCATATTGGGGAGTTTTTGAAAACGGTATTCGTATTACTGGCATATTTGGTAATGCTAATACCTTTTCCGGTTTCATGGCTATGGGAATTTTGATTTCCTTATCTCTGGTGTTGAACAGCTACTCTAAAAAAGAGCGTGCCATATCATTAATACTTCTTGCGGTAAATGCGTTATCTTATATTTTGCTGTTCAGCTTAGGTTCACTATTTATGTTTTTTATCGCCTGTATTTTGATGATTGCTTTCAGTGAAAAAGGAAAACGCCTTACAACCTTCATTTTGATGGCTGAAACAGCAATTATTACTTTAATCTTTACTGGCGTTTCCCTTACGACATTAGGCTCTTCACCAACTGTTCCATTAGTTGCAGTGATTTTAAACGCACTGGTTCTCTGGGCAGTTGACAGGTATATCCGCCAACCTATCACTGATAAAATTGCCTCCAACACAAAGGGAAGCTTGATAGCAAGTGGAATGATAGCTCTTTTAATACTTGGATATATTGCAGCTGCATTAAATATTACGGGGGCATTGACTTTAACGCCCGATGAAACGGTTATGCGCGCCGCTTATCTGGATGCTGGAAAATACAAACTGACATCCGCTATCGATAGTAAATCTGCCGATGATGCTTCACTTCCTAAGGTTCGAATTGTAACACAGAATATAACTGATCTGAAAGTACACACTTCGAAGGAACTATATAATGGACTTTTAAAAGATGCCCAGTTTACTGTCCCTGATGATTCTGAAATCATTAAGTTATATCTCACCGGTGGTGCTAATGGAAATACCCTGAAAGAAGTAATTTATGAAACAGCTGACAGGGATACTCTTTCTGGCAATACCACAGGTTTTATTAAGCTGAATTATAAGCTTCTGCCGGCGATTGCCGCAAACCGTATTCAAGACCTTAAAGCAAATGAGAACTCTATACAACGTATGGTTTTCTTTGAAGATGGTATGAAGCTATTCAAACAAAGCCCTATAATCGGCAACGGCTTAAGCGGATACGAAACAGGGGTAGCTTCTGTGCAAAATTTCTTCTACGAAACCCGCTATGTCCATAATCATTATATTCAGGTTCTATGCGACCTTGGTATCATCGGTTTTGCATTTTTTATAGCTATACTAGTTTTATGCATCGTATCCCTAGCAAAACTGTTTAAACAAAGTAAAGCTGCCGGTTATAAAAATGCCAGTTCCTTTGCTCTTCCGGTCATGGCTGCCTGTATCTTTCAAATGTTCGGACAGGCAGTTACGGACCTTACCTGGTCTGCCGGCCCTTTTTTACTGATTGCATTCGGAATCATGGCATTGTTAATTGTGGTGAATTCTAAACTTTTTGGAGTAGCAGACATTGCGGCTCTAGAGTTTTCCGCTCTAACCCCTGTGCCCTCTACTTCAAACGATAATTCTGTGCTCACCGGCGATAGGTTTTCAAGAGTAGGAATTATTGCTTTAACTGCTTTAATGACAGTCCTTATTGGCTTAAACCTTTATGCTCATTACCGAGCAGCTTCCGGCAATTGTACGATGGATCAGCTTGCTGCTCTCACTAAACTGGATAAATTTGAAAGTGATGATTATAAAACCACTTACATTGTTACAACTAGCACTTATGGGCTAGAAGAAAACCTTGAGCAGGCTAACGAATTTGCTCAAGAACTTACTGAAAATCCAGATGCTGTCTTGAATTATGTGCTTCCTTATTACTTCAATACAGGACAGGATGATAAGTTATTTGAAACAGCCTCGGTTGCTGCTCATAATGGAAAGGCGGATCCTGAGGCATGGAATCGTTTATTTGAAATATTTAATACTGCTATTGATACCAACAGAGATAATCCAATGCCTGTCCTTTTACATTTATTGGGAAATAAAGAATATTACATCGAAGGGCTGCTAGGATACTACAGGGAACTACAGGATAGAAACACCACTTATCTTGATGAGGCCATGTTAAGCAGTGAAAATGTTGCCTTCATCGGAAAACTTCTTGGTATTGAGAAGCTTGACAAAACAAATATCATTGAGGCACTTGACGTATTTGTAAAAACAATCTTCGACTCTCAATATGCCGTAGATGCCAACAATGATGGTGTGCCTGACAATATTTCCGTATTATCCGGCAGCACCACTTGGGGACAAACAACAGCCTCCGAGGAAAAAGATACTCTGGCCGGAAGTGGTTTTGACGGTACTATGACAGCTTCTACCGGTACTGTTATGGAAATGTCAACTTACTGCGTAAGAGGCGGTGAATATACCGTAAGATTATCTGGCTTATTCGGATTAGAAGGAAACGCCCTCCCGAAAGATATAATTGCTGCTATTGACGGGCAGCCAGTTTCTGTTCAATATGATCAAGACGGTGCTTTTATCAAAGTTCAGTTAAAAGGTGCTGTACCAGCCGACGAGGCTAACAGGATACAGGCGACAGCAGCAAGCACTGAAAAAATTGTTATCACCTTCCCGACAGGAGCACAAATGACAAAGGTTACAATAAAGAAATAACTATTATTCACAGAAAATTATACGGATAGGTTTTGCCTGTCCGTATTTTATTATGGTATAATAGCAGCTACAGATGAAAATCTGAAATATAAACAGGAGGCAGCACACATCAATGAACGATATTATTATAGATAAAGCAATTCTGCATATATTAGATACCAGTATCGGCTCCCCGGTTCTGGCGGATAAACTCATGTCCTTCAGCCCACAAGCTGATGAATTCTTAAAAATACATATTGCCAGAGCAATGGAGGATGGTGACATTAAGAAAGGCGGTTTTAAGAACAGCGATGCTTCCGTTCCAGAGCAATCGGAGTCCTGTTCACCAGATACCTTTGATACGGAAGGCTTTAAGCGGGCTATAAGCAACTTGGAACCAGAGAATTTTATTATAGTATCTCAGCAATTAGCCCAGAACATATTTGAACTGGCTCTCTCCAATCCTGCTATCCCGGCAGCTGACGTACTGATTTGTCTTTTCAAATACGATAACGGTATTTATTTCGGATTACTTAAATTTAACTATAAGCAATCCTATATTCATCATTTTGCCATGGTAGGGGATGAGAAGGAGACTGGCATTATACAGCAAAATGCCACGATTGCTAATGAAAGCCAGAAATTAGATGAATTTGCGTTTATAAGATTGGACGACTTCAGTGTACTGATTAAAGAAAAAAAATATGAGATAAACGGGGGAAAGGAATTTTATCTGTCCAATCGAATTCTGAATGTCACAACCGACCTTTCTCCAAAGACAAAAGTAAAGATTGTGGAGAAAGCCGCTGAAAAGGTTATAAAAGAATATTATGGAGAAGATCCTCTCCGAGTTTCTCAGCTGAAAACAGAGCTAAAAAGCTGTGTGGACGAAAACAGTATTGTGGAGATCGATCGGATTACCAATGCTGTCTTTGACGGAAACTTTTCAGCCCAGCAACGCTATAAGGATGAAGTGGCTCAAAAAGGTATATCTGGACGAGCCTTTGAAGTCACCTCAGAGATTGAAAAAACGGTGGCCCGAAAACAAAAAATTACAACTGATACCGGTATTGAGATAAGCTTACCAGTTGATTATCTGGAGAACCAGAAAAAAATCGAATTCATCATGAATGAGGATGGTACTATGTCAATCTTAATAAAAGCTGTAAATATCCGTTAGAAGTGAATTTAAAAGCCTCAGAAATGCATTTAAAAATGCGTCTGAGGCTTTTTGTGAATGCTAATATAAAAGTGAGCCATTTGAGGCCTTTGTGCTAGTCAAAAAGTGAGCCACTTTTCAAAATAACCTGTATACTAATCTTAAGATTAGTGCAGGGAGGATGAAAGGTGTGATTATTGACGTGGACATGTACCAAAAAATTAGAGAGATGAGTACTATCCAAGGTATGTCACAAAGGGCTATTGCTAAAATGCTCGGCATATCTCGTAATACCGTCAAAAAATATTATGACGGTGACAGCGTCCCTTGGGAACGCAAAGAATACAATCGAAAGGCAGAGGTTCTGACTGACGATGTATTGGATTTCATTCTTCGCTGTCTTGAAGAAGATAAATCTGAGAATCTAAATAAGCAGCAGCATACTGCAAGGCGCATCTACCAAAGGCTTGTAGACGAAAAGCAGTTTACTGGTGGTGAATCTACAGTTAGGCTTGCTGTAAACAAAATTAAAGGAAGCCTTCCAAAGGCTTTTGTTCCTTTAGAATTTGACCCTGGAGAGGCACTTCAGATTGACTGGGGTGAGGCCACTGTTTATCTTGATGGAATCAAAACCAAACTAAATTTGTTTTGTGCAAGGCTATGCTTCAGCTGCAGCATCTTTGTTATGGCCTTTAAACACCAGAACGAAGAATCTTTTCTTGAAGGCCAGAAAAAGGCTTTTGATTACTTTGGTGGCGTACCTCATAAAGTAATCTTTGATAATGCAAAGGTTGCGGTCAAAGAAGGCTTTGGACAATACGCTAAAATGCAAAATAAGTACAAGGTCTTCAGTGCTCACTATGCTTTTAACGCCATTTTCTGTAATATTGCAAGTGGCAACGAAAAAGGACTAGTAGAAAACCTTGTAGGATTTTCAAGGAGAAACTTTCTAGTACCCGTTCCTAGAGTAAAAGATATAGATGAACTTAATCATATGCTAAAGGATAACTGTACTGGCTATCAGCAGCATATTATTCAGGGCCGTGAAGGAACAGTTGGACTTCGTTTGCGTCAGGAGCAGTCATATTTTTACTCTCTACCTAAGTACAGCTTTGATACAAGCAAAACTGCTACTGCAAAAGTAAGTGAATATTCAACCGTAAGGTTTGATAAAAACAACTACTCAGTTCCCGCTAATTTGATTGGCAGAGAAGTTACTGTCAAAGCCTATGGTAATGATATTAAAATATTTTACCAAACTAGTAATGTTGCCTGCTACAATCGTATTTACGGCAGCGGCGGACAAACAAGTTATACTTTAGAACACTACATGACGTTACTAGAAAGAAAACCTCGTTCTGTTTTTAATGCAAAACCTGTACGTCAAGTAATTCAGAAAGATCTGCTTGATTGGGGCATGAAATTTCCCAATGCAAACAAAGACACTGTCAAATTATTAAGATTATGTCTTGACTACGGTACAGAACGAATAATAAGCATAAAAAATCA
>DKLE01000184.1:0-3356 GCA_002455605.1 Firmicutes bacterium UBA6648 | reverse complement strand
CAGATTCCATACACTGTAAATCCAACCATTGATCTTGTAAGAAGCTATCTTGATGGACCAGTTCCAAACAGTATTCCTTTTGTTGCAAAGGATGTTCCTGTTGATGTAGTGGACCTTTCCTCCTATGACAGCAAATTTGGAATGGCGGTGAACAGTTGATGGCTGATATCAATATAAAAGCACAGGCAATTTCACTTTACTGCAAACAGCTTAAACTCCCTACCTTTTGTGATTATGAAAATACAATAAGGCAGTTAGATTCCAATATGAGTTATGAGGACTTCCTGCTCCAGCTGCTCCGTACAGAAACTGAGCAAAGGCAGGAAAACAATCGAAAAAAGCGTATTAAAGCCTCTAAATATCCTTACATAAAAACGCTAGATGAATTTGACACTAGCAGGCTTAAACATGTAAAAGAGCCTTTTGTATTTGAGCTTGCAGGCTGTGATTACATAGATAAACATCAAAATATCGTTATGATAGGAAATCCAGGCACAGGAAAAACTCATCTTGCAATAAGTCTTGGCTTGAAGGCTTGTACCTGCGGATATTCCGTAAGATTCTATACAGCAGCATCACTTGCTACTGAACTTGTAGAAGCCAGTGAATACAAAAGACTTACTAAACTGGAAAAACAGATTGCTAAGGTAGACTTATTAATACTGGATGAACTATCCTACTTAAGCTTTAACAGGCATCAATCAGACTTGCTTTTTAAAATAATATCTGACCGATCTGAAAAAGGGAGCATAATAATAACTACAAATCTTGAGTTTTCAAGATGGACAGAGCTATTTGATAATTCTACAATGGTTGCTGCTTTGGTAGATAGAATAACCTTTCGTTCTCATGTTTTAAATATGAACGGAGAATCCTATCGGAAAGACAGCACTACTACCTAAATGTAAAACAAGGGAAATGAAGGCTACTCCCGATTTTCCCTTATTTTATATATAAAGTGGCTCAAATATTCGTTAGCACAAATATGAAAATGGTATACTTTTTGAGTAGCACAGGTGGCTCAGAAATTCATTAGCACCTGGCTCAAATATTCATTGACATTCACACTTTTTGTTTATCCGGTTTCTTAATATATAAAATGTTACAGAATCCTGTTCGCAATTTGATTTGTTTCACCCACACAAAAGGCCTTCACCGTTTCCCATTTATACGCACTTTGAACGATGTTTTCTATGCTGGAATGTGCGGGATGCCACCCCAAAACTTTAGCAGCTTTCCTGTTCTCTGCCACAAGCACTGGTGGGTCTCCCGCTCTTCGCTCACAAACCTTAACAGGTACCTTTTTACCAGAAATTTTCTCTACCACAGATATCAATTTTAAAACTGACACCCCCTCTCCAGTCCCCAAGTTAAAGCATTCAAACCTTTTATATTCCTCTATTTCTACGCTTACAGAATTCATCCCAAGCAGCCGTTCAACAGCCCTTACATGGGCATCAGCCAGATCTTTTACATGAATATAATCTCTGATGCAGCTTCCATCTTCCGTTTCATAGTCCTGACCAAATAATGAGAAGACTTCCCGCTTTCCTGTTATGGTTTCAAGCAACAAAGGAATAACATGAGTTTCAGGATCATGTTCTTCTCCTAACCCTGCTTCATAGGCTGCACCAGCCGCATTAAAATATCTAAGGGCTATGGAATTCAAACCGTATGCCTGTCCATAGTCCTGCAGGATTCTTTCGATCATGAACTTTGTCCAACCATAAGAATTAATTGGATATTGTTTTTCCTTCTCCGTAATAGGTACCATTTCGGGTAACCCATAAGTAGCACAAGTTGAAGAAAATACTAGTTTATTGACACTTTTTAAAAGCATAGTATCCAAAAGTCTTTTAGTTCCAACCACATTGTTTTCATAATATTTAGCAGGATTACTTATAGATTCCCCCACCAGAGAGCTTGCCGCAAAATGAATTACTGCACCCACTTTATGTTTATCAAAAACACTTTTTACCTTCTCAGTATCGGATATATCGCCTATTACTAATTCACAGTCTCTCACTGCCCAGTCATGACCAGTGGACAGATTGTCATAAACAATCACTTCATATCCTTTTTCTATGAGGGCATGGACAGTATGACTTCCGATATAACCTGCCCCACCTGTAACCAAAATTCTCACATTGCTCCTCCTCCGTGCTTTTTGCTAATTATGCAGCATCTTTAAATATATTTTCGTCTTCCGGCTGGATTTCCGGATTTACATATATATCATTTTCCTCAATCTTTTTTAATATTTGCTCTTTCACTTTTCTTAATTCAGGGTACTTATCAAAGAATTCAAATTTGGCCTGAAGCATTGGTGTATCTGCTGATTTCAAAAGCACATAAGCGGAAAAACTTTCCGCCAAATCCTCCGCACATTCCGTTGCTGCGTAGCCTGTCACAAATTCTGACTGGTGGCGATAATAGAAATATGGATTCTCCGGATCGGTTGCCCAGTCATTTATAATATCCTTCCAGAACGCTTGATAGTACCCTTGAAGGTAGGATTTCTCTCTTGCAACACATTCCCAATCACTATACATTCTCTGGGGATAATACTCTTGATTGTCACCATAATATGTAACCTGTTTTTCATTTAAAGTCAGATAATGGCACAATTCATGAACAACGGTATAAGGAAACAAGCCGTCATTCTTTATATCCTCTGGATCAACTGTAAGACACCAAGTCTTACCTTGTTCATCCACCGGTATCACATAGGCATATGTACCCCATTCTCCATCTCCGCCAACCTTAAAGTACTTAAAGTTTGCAAATAATTCTTTCGGTATAATGTCTGTAACCGTTTTCCAGTTTTTCTCCAGCTGTTTCTGCTCTTTAATGGAAAGAGATTTTAATCCATTCTTAGCGCCGGCCTGATATACTGCCTTAAAATCTGATGTAATGCAAAACACAGCCTGATTTTTCTGATTTTTATCATCCAGTAAATTCAGCAGCGTAGCATCGGCATCCAATTCTTTATAATTTCCAATTATGCTTCTTATTTCACTGTCAATATCTAGGTCATACTCTTCGTCATCATTTTCCAATGCTATAAAATATTCATCCCTAAGCTTATTTAATTTTTCCCAGTCTTGTTTGGAAAGAGTCTTTTTTAGATGGGTCATGATCTCTTTTCCATAATCTAAATTTGAATCAGGCTCCGCTTCTTCATAGGTATCTTCTCCAAACTGTCTTATGGTTTCTTTATCCAGCAATACAGTAATGCTTTCCCATAGACTGTACTCTTCATCGGACATCTGGTAATTTTCTTTTAATTCCCGCTCTTTCATTAATGCATCTGCTTTATGTACTAAATTGCCCAGCTCATCTCTTACATCTGTGGG
>DKLE01000244.1:6262-6611 GCA_002455605.1 Firmicutes bacterium UBA6648 | reverse complement strand
TAGCAGTACCCTGATCAATGGTTGAACTGAATTTTTCTTCTTCTATTGTAATGATTTTGTGAATATATTCCCGTTTTTCCTCCAGCTCAGGATATGCTGCTCCGGAAGCCTCAATTACCTTTTTGGATAGTTCTGCCAGAAATGCCCCTTCAATATTCAAAAGCTTACCGTGCCTTGCTGCTCTTCTCAAAAGCCTTCTTAAAACATAGCCTCTACCTTCGTTGCTTGGAATAATTCCATCGGCAATCATAAAAGTAACGGACCGAATATGGTCTGTTATGATTCGAATGGAAACATCTGTTTTAAATTTACCGTTGCCATATTCGATACCGGATTTTGAAACAACAGC
>DKLE01000244.1:4632-6184 GCA_002455605.1 Firmicutes bacterium UBA6648 | reverse complement strand
CATCAAGAATATATTTAATCGTATCAATATCAAATATAGAATCTACTCCCTGCATGATACATGCAAGTCTCTCCAGTCCCATGCCCGTATCAATATTTGGGTGAGCTAAATTAGAGTAGTTCCCTTCTTCATCTCTGGAGAACTGGGTAAATACGTGGTTCCAAAATTCAACATATCGGTCACAGTCACAGCCTGGTTTACAGTCAGGACTGCCGCAGCCGTAATTTTCTCCTCTGTCAAAATAAATTTCGGAACATGGTCCGCATGGTCCGGTACCAATTTCCCAAAAATTATCCTCCTTGCCAAGCCGTACAATTCTTTCTTCCGGCATGCCGATAACGTTTTTCCAAATATTGAAAGCTTCGTCGTCATCCTCATAAATGGTAGCCCAAATTTTATCTTCCGGCATTTTGAGTACCTGTGTTATGAATTCCCAGCCCCAAGTCAGGGATTCTGTTTTGAAATAATCGCCAAAGGAAAAACTGCCGAGCATTTCAAAGAATGTACCGTGTCTGGACGTCAATCCCACATTATCAATGTCCCCTGTTCGAATACATTTCTGACAGGTAGTCATTCTCTTGCTTGGCGGAGTTTCCAGTCCTGCAAAGTAAGGCTTTAAAGGTGCCATACCGGAATTTATAATAAGTAAACTCTTGTCCTTTTCCGGAACAAGAGAAAAACTCTTTCTTTTATAATGATCTTTACTGACATAAAAATTTTGGAATGTTTCTCTAATTTGATTTAATCCAAGCTTTTCCATATATATTTATTCCTCCCGTGAAAAATTATCATGAAATTCATTTTAATGATTTTTATCGTATAACCCGATTATTATACCATATTTTATGTTACAATTAAAGAAAATAATGAATAAAACGTCAAGTATACATAAATTTTAATGATATGTAGATATAATGGAGGATTTATGCGGAAAAATATTCTTGGAAGCACGGGATTAGAGGTAACACCAGTGGGTTTTGGCGTATTGACCATAGGAAAAACCCAACTGAACAGTTCCTTGGAGGATGGTTCGTCCGTATTAAGATATGCGCTGGAATGCGGCATTAATTTTTTAGATACAGCTCAGTATTATGATACCTATCCTTATATAAAACATGCACTAAAAGGAACTAATTTCGATCCTGTTATTGTTTCAAAATGTTTGGATCCCTCTTACAGTCAAATAAAATTTGCAGTGGAGGAAGCACGACGGGAAATGGATAGAGATGTGATCGACATATTTCTTCTTCACGAAGTCAGGACTTCACCTGACTGGGAAAACAGAACCGGTGCCTGGGAATACCTGCAGGAGGCAAAGTTGAAAGGCATAGTAAAAGCTATCGGAGTTTCTACTCATCATGTGGATGTAGCAGAGAAAGCGGCAGAAATTCCGGAATTAGATGTTCTGTTCCCTCTTATTAACTTTAAAGGGCTCGGAATTCGAAAGAAAAATGGAGCGGGCAGCAAAGAAGAAATGGCCTCAGCAATCAAAAAAAATGCTGATTGCAATAAAGGGGTGTTTACCATGAAAGTCTTTGGAGGCGGCAATTTA
>DKLE01000244.1:1673-4455 GCA_002455605.1 Firmicutes bacterium UBA6648 | reverse complement strand
CAAGCTCTGGATTACGTTTCCTCCCTCCCCGGAGTTGCCTCTATGATGATTGGCTTCGGATACCACCATGAAGTCGATAAAATCGTAGAATATCTGGAAGGAAGCATCGATGGAAATTATATCCCGGACATATCAAAGAAAAAAATTCATATTGATGAGGGAGACTGTGAAGGCTGCGGTGCCTGTATCGGCAAATGTCCCAATAAAGCTATCCGATTCAATAAAAAAGGCTCTGCGGAAGTAAACCATGATATCTGTTTAACCTGCGGTTATTGTGCGCCGGTTTGTCCTGTGCGGGCAATCATCATGTTTTAATGGAACAAATAGGCATATGAGTACTTTAAAAAGTCTCACATGCCATTTTTGTTTCAGTGTTTTTTTATTGTAATACTGAATTTATCAACTGTAATATGGCGATTAAAATTGGAATAGCCAGATAAAATATGATTATTTTTCCTGCCAGCTCCACTTTCCCCGCGATGGCTCCTTCTCCTGAATCTTTGCATAACTGAGAAGTAAAATCTGCAATATACGCTACTACAAGTACTTTTATAATAATAGGAAAAAATGTTTTTCCATATGTAATGTTCCCATAAATGCTTTCCAGGAATGAAAAGACAGCCATTAATTTTTCTAAAGCTAAAGTAAATATGATAACAACGGTTGCTAGAACCACATAAATAGCAAATTCCGGTTTAAACCCTTTTACAACTTGTGCACAGATAACCCCGACAAGTGCGATTAGAGCTATTTTTATTATATCCATAGGCTTCACCTACAATTGAAATAACGTTTTTACGGTTTCAAAGAATTCGCTAATCATGCGTATTATGAAGAAAAGTACCACAATAATTCCTGCTAGAGTTGTCATGAGAGCATAGTCGTCTCTTCCTGCTTTTGTAAGTATCTGATTTATTACTGCAATTGCAATACCTATTCCGGCAATTTTAAATATGATGTCAACATCCATCATCCTTTGCGTCCTCCACGTTTATAGATTTCTATATTAGTATAATAACCAGTGTCAAGCCTATAGCTATTCCTAAACCTTTATACATTTTGCCTTTTGAATTATTTTCCTCAACAGCTTCCTCTAGCTGTTTTTCAATTTGTTTATATGCTCTTTGGATAACCGTGCTTTGACCATGCACATCAGTACCTCCCAGTCCTTTCCCCAGTTCGTTAATGGTGTATATATCCTCTGTGGTAAAAGAACAACTCTCCCCTAATTCCTCCGTATATTTAATCCAACTTTCTATAAAACTACAGTTACTTTTTCCGATCAAGTCTTCGGATACTTTTGAAAAGAGTTCTTTAGCAGCATGATTTGCTTTCTCCTCCGAAATAACTTTCATGGCTTCAGGAAGCGGAGTTTTCCGATATAAAATTTCATCTTCCAAGTTTTTTAACCCATTAAGAAAGCTTTGCAAATTGACCACTCTGCATCGATAATCATGCGCATGATAATATCCAATAGCACAACAAATGACAAAAATGAGAGTATTAAAAAATATATTGAGCAAAAATATCTTCCTTTCTATAATTTACATAACATTATTACTGTTATCACCGTTGTGTTGTTTGGCATATAATACTTCTCGAATAGAACCTGTTTTGGGAACATTCGATAAAAATATAATACAAGAAAATATACCTCTTTTAACTAAATCTCCTATTTGGGAGTTTAAAATATCCTCATAGGAATTTCCGTGGATAGTAGTAATTAAATTGATTCCTGCACACATAGCAGCTTCAATGGCATAGATGTCAGCCCGCTTACCAATTTCATCCGTTGCAATTATATGAGGTGACATTGCCCGGATAAGCATGATAATGCCCTGCTCTTTCGGACACCCGTCCAAAATATCTGTTCGCGGTCCCAAATCATAGCAAGTATTGCCCTTATAGCTTCCCGCTATTTCCGATCGTTCGTCACATACTCCTACTTTATAACCTTTATTGCTTAAATTTCGTATCAAATCTCTCAGTAATGTTGTCTTACCGCATTTGGGTGGAGAGACAATCAATGTATTATGTATACTGCCGTCAGCTTTAACAATATTTTTTATACATTCCTCCGATGCGCCGATCACCTCTCTGCTGCATCGAATATTTAAGGATGATATATCTTTTATAAGTCTTATATTTCCTTTGTCAAGGACTACCTTTCCGCATACACCCACCCGATGGCCTCCTTCGATGGTTATATAACCATTTGCCAGTTCTGTTTCGTAAGCATAATAGGAATAATTCAATAAACGGTTTATAAGATTATTCAGCATTTCATAATCAACTGCGTATGATATGTGATATTCTTCATTTAGTGAAATGATAGAAATGGGCTGTCCGATTCTAAATCGAAATTCTTCGGCGTTATTAATGATGGCATCCGGCAAAGCTCTAAAGGTCTTTTCCAGATCCTGCGGCATCTTAATAAGTATATTCTCAATATTTTTTTCCATGATGTTACACCTCCATATCATAAACATATTGCTTGGACACAAAAAATATACCTACTTTTATAACATAAAAATAGCTTGTACCCCGCTGACTTCTCCTTCTTTAATTGAAAGATTTTATACTCATTCTGGTGTATAACCTTGCGTTTTGTACATACTACTAATAATTTAAATCTTTATTGAAAGAAAGGTTTGCTATGATGCTTAAGGAGTTTTGTATATGACACATTACATTGTATTTGATTTAGAATTTAATCAACATTTTTCTGACTTGAAGAGTTTAAAGAAAGTAAAAAAGCAATGTCCCTTTGAAATTATTCAAT
>DKLE01000244.1:0-1505 GCA_002455605.1 Firmicutes bacterium UBA6648 | reverse complement strand
CCTTTGAAATTATTCAAATCGGGGCCGTTAAATTGGATATGAATCTGAATACAATTTCTGTTTTTAACCGATATGTAAAGCCAACTATTTACTCTCTGGTTGATCCATATATTACTGATTTAACTGGTATTACAACCGAACAGCTTTTATCAGCAGATTCTTTTTCTGAGGTATTTAATGCTTATATAGAATTCATTGGTACAGATGATTCCGTTTTTTGCATTTGGGGTATGGCCGATATGAAAGAGCTATTCAAAAATGCTGAATATCATGGGTTGAATAAAAATCATTTACCAGATCTCTTTATTAATCTTCAGCCCTATGTTTCAACACATTTTGGCTTTTCAAAAAACAAATTATTCAGTCTTCAGTCGGCTGTTGAAGCATTGAATATTTTAAAGCCCTATCCCTTCCATAATGCTCTCCACGATGCTTATTACACAGCAGAAATATTAAAAAAAATAAATAACTCAGCCTTCCAGGCAAAGCGATATGATCCACATCATGTTACCCTTCGAACTCCACAGCCAAAAAAAAGAATAGATGTGGAAAAGCTCCTTCAGCAATTTGAAAAAATGTTTACTCGAGAGTTAAGTAAAGAAGAGCAAAATATGATCATACTTGCCTATCAAATGGGCAAAACCCACCAGTTTATAAAGTAGCCGAGCATCATTGAATAAGCTGTTTTTTATAACATCCAACTATTTACAAATAATTTCATATGTTTTCCATTAGATTATTGGCCCATATCATATTAAAATAATAATATACCTGAATCTGTCAAATTATTTTAAAGAGTATAGGGAGGCAAAGCATGAGCACAATCACAAGAATCGCAGCAATCTTTTTAACATTGGGTATTACTTTATTTTCTATTAGCCCTTCGGCAACAGTTGGTATAAGGGATGAAGATTCCAGCTATAAAAAAAATCCGTTCACGAAATCAACTAAAAATAACACCACAGAAAATAAGTCTAAAAAAGAAAGTGACAATATAATACAAAGAGCCGAGGACTCTGCAAAGCCTTATACTGCTCCAGAGACAGCATCTATTCGCCAGCAAAATACAGACGAAAGAAATGCCGTCTCCAGGGGAAGGCGTACCAGAAATACATATGACGAAGTAAATCAAAAGGAACAATTGATGCCATCAATTGAAGCCACGGCAGCTGTAAATAATATGGTATCAGATACTCCGAAAGTAACAAAATTTGTCGCTCGAGCATCATCTGAAGAAAGCTCCTCTGGCACAGAAAATAATGAGGCACAAGCTACTCAGGCAAAAGCTGACTCCCAATATGAAAATGATTTGGAGCTCCTTGCCCGATTGATTACCGCCGAAGCCCAGGGAGAACCCTACGAAGCAAAAGTAGCAGTGGGTGCGGTTGTGTTAAATCGGGTGGAAAGCGGTTTATGGGCATCTACCATAAACGATGTAATATATCAGAAAACTAATGGCTATTATCAATTTACTCCGGTAGAAAATGGGTGGATTAATAAACCTG
>DKLE01000246.1 GCA_002455605.1 Firmicutes bacterium UBA6648 | reverse complement strand
AACCTTCCCATTATATACATCTAGGAATATATCGCATTTAGTTCCCCCAGAATGTTTGAAAGCGTTATTCACAAGCTCTTTTATCATACAATATATAATTCTATCGTAAGGATCTGAGATAATTATATCATTTTCACATCGTAAATATATTTCTATACCACTCCCTTGATATCTTTTCATGATTCCTGACAGCATTGAATCAACATTCTCTTTATACGACATAGACTTTTCTATATTTATGCCATAAGATTCTATTTCACTCCGGATACGCTCCTGCAGGTTGTCCACAAGCTCTCTTATGCCTTTACCCACCGTTCCTGCATCTGCGAGGTTGTATGTGAGAAGTTTTGCTGCGAACAAATCCTGGAGGATATCATCATGAAGGAAATTTGTAATTCTATGGTTCTGCCTAATTTCATTTTCAAATTGTATAATTGCGTTCTTATGTCTCAAGAATTTGTCACCTGGATGAAACAACGATTCAGCAAGCTCGTATAGTATTATAAGATTCATGCCCATAAAGGCAACTGTCAACATATAGAGCAAATCCTTTTTGATAAGTAAAGTGAAAACAAAAACTAAAGCAAATCCTCCCACAAATAGAATTTTATATCTGCTACTTCTTGCGTATTCCTGATTCCGTTTTCCAAGCATATTGCTAAATATGATAGTGAACAGTAATTGGGTTACTATATACATCATATTGTAAGTAAGCACTATTGGGAAACTAAGTCCGGCTTGGCCCCTTATTGTCAAGGTAATATCTAGCACAACATTGCCTAATAGAAAAAATGTTCCTACTATATATTTCCATGAATTCACAAAAGCTTGCATTTTCTTGTAATTGCGCAAGCATAAATAAATTAGAAGGACCATTGGTGTCAACATCAGAATTTTATATAATAGTGTAGAGATAATGTATCCTCCAGCAAGGTTTACAAAAAACGCAGCCATACCGATTACTATATAAAGTACTACATTCATCCATACCCTAATATGGGAGAAATACCCCCAAAAAAAGAAATGTATAGAAAATAATAATAATATCCACCATATTGCTATATTTAATACCATGAAGGAAAGCAAGGCTATAGGGTGGTTTATGGCTGCAAGAAAATAGTTTATAACTATTAACCACCTCAATTCTGCCAGCATGAATCCCTCCCTAAGACAGCTAGTATTCCTAATTACATCAAAATCACCTAGCATAGCCATAACTGCACCAGCTATAAAAAATACATGTCCTAAATTTTCTGTAAATATAAGTTTTTTAGGTAGTAACATAAAAAATATAATTGCTGCAAAATTCAATGTTATGGCTATAAACAGTCTGGATACCCTTTTATCATATATAAATGCTTGACTCATGATTCATTCCCCCATCTATCTTATAATACCATACGTTATTGGCTATCTCAAGTGGTCTGATCTCACGCTATCTTAATTATTCAATTTGTAAATTATATAATCGGTTGTATTCATGGGAAGTTGTTATTAATACTTCATGCGTACCCTCATTAATTAATTTCCCGTCTTTTAACACTACGATTTTATTAGCATTATTTACAAAATTATTAAATTTGTGAACAATAACAATTCCAATTTTATTTTTGAATACTTTTTTGTATAATTTTGACATTTCATATTCTGAAATTGAATCTAACGCAGCATTAGGTTCATCTAAAAAATACAAATCCGCATCTCTTATAACGGTTCTTGACAGCGCTACCTTTTGCCATTGTCCTAAAGAAATCTGTTTCCCCGACTCAAACCAGAATCCAAGCTGAGTATCTATTCCTTGTCCTTGTTCTTCAACAAGCTGTTCTAATCCAAACTGCTTATACACATTATGGATTTTATCATCTTCGTTTATAAAATCCAGGTTGCTGTAACATATGTTCTCTCTTATTGTTCCCTCATATTTTGTAAAGTCCTGGAAAAGTGCACCGATATTTTTTAAGTAGCTGTTTTTCTCCACTTCATTAAGATCAACACCATTGATAAGAACTTGACCTTCATAATCTTCATAATACCCCATTAGTATCTTCATCAATGTGCTTTTACCACTACCATTACGGCCTACAATAGCAACAAAATCTCCATTTTTTATTTTTAAATTAATATCAAATAAGGCATAGCTATTACTTTCCTTATATTTATAAGACAAATGACTAACTGTAATAGACTCAATTCTATCAATTATTACAGTTCCTTTTGAATTTCTTTCTTCAATAGACAGAAATTCAAACAACTGTTCAATAAATAAGCTTGCCTTATTCATATCAGATAGAGTCATTATAATACTTTGAGTTTGACTTTTGGTAGAAACCATTGCACGAGTATATGTGATAACATCACCAATTAAAATTTCTCCTATATATCCGCAGTATATCGCAAATGAAAACAGTGTACCAGTTAATAATTGTTCAAAAATATTGAAAATCAACAAATACTTTAACCTTTTTTTAGAAATCGTTAAATCTTGCTTTATAAATTTATTTATCAGTACTTCATATTTCTCTTTAAAATGAGAAAACAAATCATATAATTTCAATTCCTTATAATTAATGCCACTAGTAATAATATATCCATAATACCATGCTTTTCGTTGATCATCAGTACGAGATTTTGCAATATTAAACTCCTCCTTGTTAATTTTATTACTAATTATAAACCGGATTATTGGAATGACTATCAGCAAAGGTACTACCCAGCTTCTAAAATTTAACACAATGAAGAAGTAAGTTACACTGGTTATTAACATTCCTACTGCACTTAAGGCCATATCAAAGTAAGAAAGCAATCCACCCTCACTCTCCTGTTCGGCTCT
>DKLE01000156.1:1644-3487 GCA_002455605.1 Firmicutes bacterium UBA6648 | reverse complement strand
AATTGAAAGCCGCAAATTCTATTATTAATAAAGAAATACCGGATTGTATTTTTACTGTTGGCGGCGGCTGTGATGTTGAAATCATACCGGTTTCTTATTTAAATCATAAACTGGGCGGAGATTTAACGGTTTTATGGTTTGATGCTCACGGGGATCTGAATACACCCGAATCCTCGCCCAGTAAAAATTTTCACGGCATGCCTTTAAGGACTCTTTTAGGTGACGGAAACAGGCAAATGATCCAAACGGCATTCTCTCAGCTCAAACCAGCTCAATTACTGATGGTTGGACAAAGAGATCTGGATGAGCCAGAAGAAAGATATGTGAAGGAGAAGAAAGTCTCTATGCTGGATGCAGAAGAGTTCACTTTAAATCCCAATGGAGTGATAGAAGAAATTGGCTTGAAAGGGTCAAAAAATCTGTATGTGCATATTGATTTGGATGTGCTTGATTTTGAAGAATTTCCTTATGTTATGGTACCATCGCCGGGAGGGATAAAATCAACGCTTCTGTTAGATTTATTGAGGAACCTTACGGAACATTTTAATGTAGTCGGCTTGAGCCTGTTAGAGTATACCGGTTCAGAAGAGAAAGAAATCAAGATTTTATCGGATATTATAGAAATAGGCCTTAAAATATAAACATTAATTAATTTATAATAATCGTGCAAATTGAAGCGTAAGTCCAGATTTAGGATTTACGCTTTTTCGCAATTAAGCTTGTATCTTGACAAAATCAAAAAGTAGCTCTAATATATAGTAAAAGGTTAGCGTGTGCTAACCAAAACCGTTTAATATAGGGAGGGAAAAGATGATTTTATTGGATGGAGTTCAGGAAACGATGTTAATTCCTCTTGCTATTAAAGCCAGTGAAACTCAACGTTTTAATGCAAGGATACAAGACAAAAAGGCCGTGGAAATTATAGAGAAGCTGGGGATGGATGTTTCTAAATATGATAAATTTATGAGTCATGAAGGGGTTGTTTCAAGAACAATTCTTTTTGATGAAGAGCTTAAAAAATATTTGAAAAAATATCCGGACGCTGTTTGCATTTCCATAGGATGCGGCTTTGATTCAAGATTTTCCAGGGTAGATAACGGCAAGCTTGTGTGGTATGATTTGGATTTTCCTGATGTAATTTCAGCGAGGAAGCAATTTTTCCCGGCACAGGAAAGAGTACATTTAATTGCAGACTCTGCTTTAGATCCGAACTGGCCTAAGGAAGTGGAAAAGCGGAATAAAACCATTATCCTTATAGAAGGAATGCTGATGTATTTAGAAGAACAAGAGGTAAAGCAGCTTTTCCAAATTATAAAGGAGAATTTTAAAGATACGATTGTTCTTGCGGAGCTGATGCATCCTGCTGCGGCTAAAGGCAGCAAACATCACGATACGGTGAAACATACCAATGCGACTTTTAAATGGGGGATAAAATCGGGAAAGGAAATGGAGCTTTTATGCCATGGCGTAAAGCTTATTGATGAAAAAAGCTTTAATTGTGAAATGAAAAAGCATTCTGTCAGAGGCTGGCTTTTTGCAACAATCCCTGGTATTCGAAATTTCAATGACAGGCTTGCTGTTTTTCATATAAGAAAGTAGAAGGAGCAGGTATAGGACAATTATTTTTATCTGATTTACTTGAAGACTGGTATCATTGAGCGTATAATGGTACATATAATTTATTTATAACATGAGCAGGGGAGCTTGTATGCAGGCTGAGAGGAAGTAATCAACTTCGACCCTTACACCTGATTTGGATAATGCCAACGTAGGAAGGGACAGCTTTTTTGAAGCTTTAACGGGATATGCCACAGGTATATTTCGTTTTTTTTTGTTTTCCTGT
>DKLE01000156.1:0-1546 GCA_002455605.1 Firmicutes bacterium UBA6648 | reverse complement strand
TCCTGTTCGTGAAGAAAGGAAGTATGTATGAATGAAACAAAAACAACAACGTTTTCCAATGGATTGATATGGTTTGGAGCCGCCGTATCTATAGCAGAGATATTGACAGGAACGCTGATAGCACCCTTAGGCTTCACAAAAGGAATAGCTGCCATTCTTTTAGGGCATCTAATCGGATGTGTTCTGATGTATTTTGCAGGGCTGATCGGTGCAAAAACTGGTAAGAGTGCTATGGAAACGGTAAAAATTTCATTTGGCTGGAAAGGCTCGGTTCTTTTTTCTTCTCTGAATGTCATGCAGCTTGTGGGATGGACGGCGGTGATGATAGTAAGCGGCGGAGCTTCGGCACATTCGATTATTAATCTGGGAGAAGAATGGATGTGGAATATTATTATCGGAGCTTTGATTATTTTATGGGTAGCCGTAGGCATCAAGAATTTAAGTAAGCTAAACGTTCTTGCCATGAGCGCGCTATTTTTACTTACTGTTATACTCAGCAATATCATCTTTAAAGAGAATACCATGCTGCCGGTTGAAGGCACTATCAGCTTTGGAAGCGCAGTGGAGCTGTCCGCAGCCATGCCGCTGTCATGGCTTCCGCTGATTTCAGATTATACGAGGAATGCCAGAAAGCCGGAAAATGCTGCTTTAGTCAGTACAGCGGTGTATTTCATCGTAAGCTGCTGGATGTATATCATCGGAATGGGAGCTGCTATATTTACAGGGCAGTCTGATATAGCACAGATTATGGTGAGTGCGGGAATGGGAGTGGCCGGATTGCTCATTGTCATATTTTCTACTGTGACTACAACCTTTTTAGATGTATATTCCGCAGGAGTCAGTGCCGAAAGTATTTCTTTTAAAATTAAAGAAAAACCGGCGGCAATTACGGTTTGTATAATCGGAACTGTCTTGGCTGTATTTACTCCGGTTACTCAGTATGAAGGCTTCTTATATTTGATCGGATCCGTATTTGCTCCGATGATTGCTGTCTTAATTGTTACTTATTTTGTTATGAAAACGGATTCTTCAAAGAAGAGTTTCAGCTGGATAAATTTATTGGTCTGGTTTATTGGTTTTATTATATACCGGTTATTTATGCAAATAGATACCATAGTAGGAAATACACTGCCAGTTATGATCATAACTGCCCTGCTGTGTATCATTGCAAATAAAGCTATAGGAGGAAAAGAAAATGTTTAAAGAGAAATTAGAGAATGTACGAAAACTTAGCCCGCTTATTCACAACATTACCAATTATGTGACTGTAAATGACTGTGCAAATATTTTACTGGCATGCGGTGCATCACCTATCATGTCAGATGCGGTGCAGGAGGTGGAAGAAATCACAGGAATATGCAGCGGTTTAAATATAAATATCGGAACATTGAATGAGCAAACCATTCAAGCCATGTTATCAGCAGGAAAAAAAGCCAATGAATTAAATCATCCGGCTATTCTGGATCCGGTAGGAGCAGGTGCTTCAAAGCTGCGGACAAAGACCTCAGAGAAACTGATGGAAGAAATAAAATTTACTGTAGTTCGA